>NZ_QRMC01000023.1:0-909 GCF_003472525.1 Collinsella sp. AM10-26 | reverse complement strand
GGTCTTGGTTACTGTCGTTGTTGTCTTGGTTGTCGCGGCCGCGGGTTTCAGCGCGGGATTTGCCGTGGGTCCCGTAGTGGGCTCTCCAGCAGCGGGGTTAGCATCACCGGGAGACTTGTCCGTGCTATCGTCAGGCACGTCGCCCCCGTCAGTCTCCCCCGCCGGCGCCGTGGCGTCCTCGGGTTCAACCACCACATGCGGTGCCACCGCACCGGCAGCATCCACCACGCCACCAGTACCAAAAGCCCCACCGACAGGCGTCACAAGCCGCGCGGACACAAGCGAGCCGCCCGTGCACGCGACGCCGCCATCGGTTCCGGTCGCATCGAGCCACGAGGCATCGACGGAAAGCCGACAGCCTGCTGCGCCATCACCAAGACCTGAGTCCTGCAGATACACACCATAAGCGCGCACGCCCGCTCCGGACCCAGCGCCCGCGGCAACGACGCGCCCGCCGCCGCGCACGGTCATGTCGCCTGCGATCACGCCGGCAACCGCCTCGTCCGTAATATCGGCCCCGTCCGCCCGGGCGTCGACGGTGCATCCGCCCACCACGAGCGCTTGCGAGACGTGGACCCCGCACTGCGAGCCGGTCGCCGTCAGTGTCCCGGTACCGCGAAGCGTCAGGTTGCCCCACACCTCCATGCCGCACGGCGTGATGTCCGCATCGGGCGCATGCGACTCCGTCACGGAGTTTTGCCCGGCAAGCGTCAGCACAAGGTCGCCCTCGGCGCCGATGGCCTCGCCCGCGTAGCCGTTGAGCTCCAGGTGGTCGGCATCGGTCCAGGCCCAGCCGGGGCCCGACACGCCCGGCTCGTAGTACGTCGCGCCCGCGATGATGAGGCTCTCCGCGCCCGCGGCATAAGAAGGCCCGCCCAGCAAAACGCATAGGCAGGCCATGGCAACAAT
>NZ_QRMC01000022.1:0-1062 GCF_003472525.1 Collinsella sp. AM10-26 | reverse complement strand
ATGAAGGAGACCGAGAAGATCGAGATCATGCACTTCGACCAGGAGGGCTACCTCGAGGACGGCAGGAACGTCTACGAGGCGGGCAAGAAGATGACCGCGCTGGCCGACCGCGTGCACGAGGAGGGCTACGACGCCGTCTTCCTGATGGGCGTCGGCGGCACCTGGGACGAGTTCATGCAGCTTGAGTACCTCATGAACAAGTTCGGCGACCGCGACCTCGAGGTCTACCTGATCCACGCCGCCGAGTGGAACGTCATGGGCCACAAGCGCATGACCGACAAGTCCGTCGTGCTGACCGCCTCCGAGTCCGGCACCACCCCCGAGGTGCTCGAGGCCATCGGCAAGATGAAGGAGATGGGCGTGCGCGTCTACGCCATGACCAACCCCGAGGGCAAGATCGGCCGGGCCGTGGGCGCCGAGAACTGCGTCATGATGGCCTCCGACCACGGCGCCGGCGGCTGCGAGAAGGGCTACTACCTCGCCGACTGCTTCGGCCTGCGCCTGCTCAACCGCCGCGGCTGCTTCCCCAAGTTCGACCTGTTCATCGAGCAGACGAAGGACGTCTGGAAGGACATGCTCGACATCCGCAAGCGCTTCGAGCCGCGCGCCGAGGAGCTCGCGAAGAAGTACGCGCTGGCCGACTACACCATGTTCATCGGCTCGGGCGCGCTGTGGGGCGAGACCATCCTGTACTCCATGTGCCTGCTCGAGGAGATGCAGTGGAAGCGCATCCGCCACATCACCTCGCACGACTTCTTCCACGGCACGCTCGAGCTGCTCGAGCCCGGCGTCCCGGTGTTCCTGTTCATGGGCGAGGACGAGTGCCGCGCCCTCGACGAGCGCGTCCGCGCCTTCCTCACCAGCGGCGTGACCGGCGACGAGGACTACGTCATCATCGACACCGCCGAGTACGCGATCCCGGGCCTGGACGACGACTTCCGCGTCATCGTGTCCCCCTGGATCCTGTCCGTGCTGACCACCGACCGCCTCTCGCGCAACTACGAGCTGGTCACCAAGCACAACCTCAAGTACCGCCGCTACTACCACCAGTTCGACTACTAA
>NZ_QRMC01000021.1:0-1267 GCF_003472525.1 Collinsella sp. AM10-26 | reverse complement strand
CTTAGAGGTCCTCGCGCCAGAAGGGCATGCTCATGCAGCGCGGGCCGCCACGGCCGCGGGAGAGCTCGGCGGAGGGCACGACGAGAAGGTCCAGGCCCTCCTTGTACAGCACGTCGTTGGTGACGGTGTTGCGGGCGTAGACGCAGATCTTGCCGGGCTCGACGCACAGGGTGTTGGAGCCGTCGTTCCACTGCTCGCGGGAGGCCGCGATCGGGTCGCCGCCGCCGCAGGGGATCAGCTTGACCTGGTCGACGCCGGTGGCGTCCTCCAGGACGTGCTCGAGGGTGTCCTCGATCAGGCGGATGTTGACCTCGCCCGGGTTCTTGCCGGCGGTCAGCTCGTAGACGCGCAGGGTGCCCATGATGGCGGGGTGGATCGTGAACTTATCGACGTCGATCTGGGTGAAGACCGTGTCGAGGTGCATGAAGGCGCGGGAAACGGGGATGTCGAAGGCCAGGATGCGCTCGACCTTGGAGTCGGAGTTCCAGAAGATGTTCTGGGCCATGACGTCGATGGCGGCTGCCTGGGTGCGCTGGGAGATGCCGACGGCGAGGGTCTTCTCGTTGATGTTCAGCACGTCGCCGCCCTCGGTGTGGAACTGGCAGTCGCGGCGGAAGTACAGGGAGACGTCCTTGTAGTCGGGGTGGTACTTGAAGACGTACTTGCCGTACAGGGTCTCGCGGTTGCGGGTGACCGAGTACATGCGGTTGAGGTTGACGCCCTCGCCGACGACCGCGAACGGGTCGCGGGTGAAGTAGAGGTTGGGCATCGGGTCGATGATCAGGTCGGACTCGGACTCGGAGTTGACCAGGGAGTCGAGGGTCGTGGACGCCGTGAGGGGCATGTCGATCTCGGCCTTGGTCATGCCGGCCATGGTCTTCTTGACGAACTCGAGGTTGTCCTCGATGGAGTCCAGCTTCTCGCGGACGATCTGCGGCATGCGCTGGCCGCGGATGCCTGCCTCGGCGATGTACTGGTCGGTGAACTCGGCGCGGGCGCCGGGGACCTGGTCGAACACCTCTGCGACGAGGTTCTCGAGGTAGAGCACCTCCACGCCCTGGTCCCTCAGGATCTGGGCGAAGGTGTCGTGCTCCTGCTGCGCGACCTCAAGGAACGGGACGTCGTCGAACAGGAGTCGCTCGAGCTCGTCGGGCGGCAGGTTGAGGAGCTCGTCGCCGGGACGGTGCAGGCAGACCTTCCTGAGCTTGCCGATCTCGGAAGGCACGTGCAGACCTTTCGTCATGGCCTCCTACCTTTCTTTCGGGCC
>NZ_QRMC01000020.1:0-1537 GCF_003472525.1 Collinsella sp. AM10-26 | reverse complement strand
GGCTCTGTTAGACCAGGATTGACATACATGTGTCCCCACGGTGCCATATCGTTGACCCCATAGACCGCGATGATGGGGGCAGCATGAACGCCGAAGACCTGGTCCTCAACTTCAAGAAGGGCATGGCGAACCTCAGCAAGACCGAGCGCCGCCGCGCGATCGAATCCGTCAGGGACGTGATCCGCGCGGCGGCGTTCGACGACGCGGCCGGCTCCGCCTACGAAGTCGAACGCTGCCCGCGCTGCGGGTCCGCCGCGGTCGTGAAGAAGGGCAAATCGAAGAACGGCGAGCAGCGCTACCTCTGCCGGGGCTGCGGCAGGACCTTCGGCATGGGCAGCGAGCGCATCCTGGGGACGAGCAAGCTCCCGAAGGAGACCTGGATGGCCTACGCCGAGTGCTTCGTGCTCATGCTGCCCCTGCGCGAATGCGCGAGGCGCTGCCGCGTCTGCCTCAAGACCGCCTACACCATGCGCCACAGGCTGATCGAGTGCCTCTCGGCCTACTCCCCCTCGTTCAGGGTCGAGCGGGGCTGCGGCTGCGAGCTCGACGAGACCTATTTCCCCGAGTCGTTCAAGGGCAACCACGCGAAGGGGTCGTTCACGATGCCGCGCCCCTCCCGGCACCGCGGCAAGCAGGTGCACAGACGCGGGCTGTCGCGCGAGCGGATCTGCGTCATGACCGGAGTGAACGACTCGAACGAGACGTTCCTCGAGGTCACGGGGCGGGGCGCCCTTTCGAGGGAGCGCGCCATGGACGCGCTGAGGGGCCGCATCGCGGCCGGCTCGGTCGTCGCGACCGACAGGGCGGCCGCCTACGTCGGCGTCCTCGCCGAGCTCGAGGTCGCCGCGCACGCGGCCTACGACCCCAAGGACCGCTCCGGGGGGACCATCAACCGGGTCAACACCGTCCACTCGCTCCTCGGCGCCTTCATGGAGCCGTTCAGGGGCGTGTCGACGAAGCACCTCGACGCCTACCTCGCCTGGTTCAGGTGGTGCCGGACCTTCATGGCGACCGATTCCGGCGCGGCCGGGCGCACGGTCGCGCGGCAGCTCGCGCACGGCGTCTGCAGGAGCCGCGTCCGCGGCATGTTCAACGTGGAGCCGCCCTACATGGACTACTGGGCCGCGCCCGCCGCATAGAGGCGGTAGAATGGTCGCACCGCGATACACGAGGAGGGGTGAGGCCATGCCGTCGAACATACCGGCCACGACGATCCGCATCGACCCGGAGGTCAAGAGGGAGGCCACGGCCATCCTGGACGAGCTCGGCCTGTCCATGTCCACCGCCGTCAACGCGTTCCTCAGGGCGCTCGTCCGAGAGGGCGGGATGCCGTTCGAGATGAGGGTCAAGACGCCGGCGCCCGACGAGGAGACGGCGAGTTAGCCGGCAGGTCGGCATGAAACGGCAGGGCCAGGCGAGCAACTCGTCCGGTCTCGGGCGCATCGCCCCTTGCCGGATTCAGATTCGACAAGGGGCGACCATTGTGCAATCGCAAGAAGATGACGGGGCGGAATGTCAATCCTGGTCTAACAGAGCC
>NZ_QRMC01000002.1:284645-319575 GCF_003472525.1 Collinsella sp. AM10-26 | reverse complement strand
GGCGGCAACGCCCTCGGCAACAACCCCGTCGAGCAGATCGAGGCCGTGAGCAACACCGCCCACGCGCTCCTCGGCCTCATCGAGCAGGGCAACGAGATCATCATCACCCACGGCAACGGCCCGCAGGTCGGCATGATCCAGAACGCCTTCGCCGCCGCCCACGACGCCATCGGCACCCCCGAGATGCCGCTGCCCGAGTGCGGCGCCATGTCCCAGGGCTACATCGGCTACCACCTGCAGCAGGGCATCGGCCGCGAGATGCACAAGCGCTATAAGCGTTGGCACGCCGCCACCGTCGTCACCCAGATCGAGTGCGATCCCGACGATCCCGCGTTCAAGAACCCGACTAAGCCGATCGGCCCCTTCTACACCGAGGAGCAGGCCAAGGAGTTCATGGCCGAGGATCCCTCCAAGGTCTTCGTCGAGGATTCCGGCCGCGGCTGGCGTCGCGTCGTCGCCTCCCCCGATCCCAAGAAGATCGTCGAGGCTGACTCCATCCTCAACCTGCTCGACAACGAGTTCATCGTCATCGCCTGCGGTGGCGGCGGCATCCCCGTCGTCCGCGACTACGAGAACAAGGGCTGCTACAAGGGCGTTCCCGCCGTCATCGACAAGGACCTGGGCGGCGAGCTGCTGGCCGAGGACTGCGACGCCGACGTTCTGTTCCTGCTGACAGCCGTCGAGCATGTCGCCATCAACTTTGGCAAGCCCAACCAGGAGGAGCTCGAGGACCTCACCGCCGACGAGGCCGAGCGCCTGGCCGACGAGGGCCAGTTCGGCAAGGGTTCCATGGAGCCCAAGGTCCGCGCCGCCATCAAGTTCGCCCGCTCCCGCAAGGGCCGCACCTGCATCATCGGCGCCCTGGACAAGGCCGCCGAGACCATGGCCGGCCTCTCCGGTACCCGCATCCACGAGTAGTCTCTACTCCGTTGCCTCTCTCGTGGGCGCCAGGCAAAGCGCCCACAAACCACCTCTCTTCATGAGCCCCGCGGTCCGCTCCGACTGCGGGGCTTTTGCTATTCACCTAGTCATTGGGGACAAACCCGGCACTTGGGGACGGTCCTTTCCTGCCGGCAGCTTGGGACAGTCCTTAATAGTCATTGGGGACGTTCTTAAACGACTAGTCAAACAAGAACGTCCCCAACGACTACTCATTTAAGTCTGTCCCCAATGACTGCCCAATGGCTGGGAAGGCGCATCCCACACCGACGCATTGCCTTCGGGCCCTCTCCCCAGGCTCTCCATAGCTCAGCTGGACTCCCCGCAACCTGTTCCGAGTTGGCGGAACGAGCGCGACGTGGAGTGTCATTCTTTACCGCGTTAGACTAGACGCAGGGAAAGGAGGAGGACATGGATGCTCGCGTCAAGCAGCTTGTAAATATGATCGAGGACGCTCAGCCTGTCGCTGTCGCGGTACTTGCCAAGCGTCTCGAGGTAAGCGAACGCGCCGTGAGAAACTATATCCATCGCGCAAACGACAACCTTGCAGGGGTTGCACGCATCGTTGGCAGCAAGGGGCAGTATCGTATCGATGTTGCACGTGCAGATGAGCTTGCTCGCTTGCTAGACGGTGCGGCTCTGGCTCATCCGGGCATTCCTGATACGCGCGACGGCCGTGTGTCCTTCCTTCTTAACGACCTCCTCATGCGGTCCCAGTGGGTGACGATTGAGGAGTATGCGGATTTACTCTACGTTTCGGCGCGAACTCTGTCCAATGACATGCGTCTGGTAGAGCAGAAACTCGCCCAATTTGACTTAACGCTCGAAAAGCGCCCACGCTACGGAATCCGCGTTGCGGGCGGGGAGTCGCAACGGCGCCTGTGCCTCGCCTCGCTGGTGAGGCCCGTGTTGCCCGACACCGACGATGCAAAGCTCGCCGAGCGCCTGCGGGCCATCGCCGCATGTGTGGACGATGCCCTGACGGCCTCGCCCGTCACGGTGAGCTCGCTGGCATCCCGCAATCTCATCATGCATCTTTACATCGCTCTTGGCCGCATCGAGCAGGGCTGCTATGTCCCAGCTGCAGAATCGGACGTTCAAAAACTGGAGGGAACGCGCGAATACGCCGCGGCTTTCCAGATTGCCGCAAACATCAAGGATGCCCTGGGCGTGAGCATGCCCCGAGAAGAGGTTGCCTTTATCGCAATCCATTTGCTCGGCAGGGGCACGGGCGTGCCCGAGAAGGGCTCTGCCGTTATCTCAGATGAGATGTGGGAGATTGCTTCCGAGATGGTACGTGCGGTCAACGATGAGTTTAGGTTTGACTTTAGCGGCGATCTTGAACTTCGCATGAACCTTGCTCGGCATATCGGCCCTCTGGGCTATCGCCTTGAATATCACATGCATATGGATAACCCCATGCTGCCCGATATCAAGACGAGGTTTCCGTTGGCCTATTCGATGGCAGCTGGCACCTCGCAGGTACTCGAGCGTCATTTTGGCAGCCAGCCCTCTGATGAAGAGCTCGGCTACATCGCCATGGCATTTGCCCTGGCCCTCGAGCAGCAAGCCGACCAGCCGCGTCGCAAACGCATCCTGATCGTGTGCGCCTCGGGAGCGGGAAGCGCCCGTATGCTCGAGCACCAGTACCGCAAGCAGTTTGGTATGTATATCGAGTCGATTGAGACATGCGACGTCGCCCGCGTGGGAACGCTCGACTTTTCGCACATCGACTACGTGTTCACAACGGTGCCGCTCAACGTCAAGTTGCCCGTGCCCGTCCGCGAGGCCGATTTCTTCTTGGAGACGAGCGATGTCAACGCTATCCGCAAGGTGCTGAGTGATGACGCTGCGCAATCGGACTCCCTGAGCGCTTTCTTTAGCCGTGCCCTGTTCTTCAACCGCGTTGAGGCGTCGTCGAAGCAGGCCGTTCTCCGATATCTCTCCGAGCGCGCCGTCGAGAGCGGCCGTGTCGATGCCCAGTTTGCCCAAGAGGTTGCCGAGCGCGAGAGCGCGAGTGCCACCTCGTTTGGCAATGGGGTGGCCATGCCCCATGGGATGCATCCTTTGAGCGCCGAGGCCTTTGTTACCGTGGGCCTGCTCGAACATCCCATTCTTTGGGACGAATACGGCCATGAGGTCGATATCGTCTTTATGGTGTCGTTTGCCCGGTCGGGCGGCGATGAGGCGCGGATCTTGAGCTCGCTGCTCGCTGAGATCTTTATGGACCGCCAGGGGGTCGAGCGCTTACGCGAGCGCCGGTCCTGGCATGAGCTGATGGCGCTTGTGCAAGCGCATACGGCTTAAGGCTTCTTTTGTCGAAAACCCTGCCTGCCTGCAATAAACCTCGAGGATTGCGGGTGGGAGATAGGCGTTTCGAATATTCAAGTACAAACCAAACATCACGGGAGAGGAGACCGTTATGGACGATCAGGGAACCGAGATGGTTTCGTTTCAGCTGGTCGCTGCAGCGGGAGAGGCGCGCAGCCTTGCCTTCGAAGCCCTTGAAAAGGCAAAGGCGGGGGATTTTGACGCTGCCGCCAAACTCATGAAGCAGTCAAAGGATGCGGGAATCAAAGCTCACCACATCCAAACGCAGCTGCTTTCGACCGAGGCGGCGGGCGAGCATCTGTCGGTGGATGTGTTGCTGGTCCATGCTCAGGACCACCTCATGTGCTCCATGCTTGCTCAGGAGCTCGTGCAGGAGCTGATCTGCCTGTATGAGCGCACTGCAGCCAAGAACGCCTAACGGCGTGCGGCGACTATCCAACCAATCAATGCGAAGGGAATCCCTTATGAAGATCCTTCTTGTTTGCGCAGCTGGCCTGTCTACAAGCATTCTGATGAAGAAACTCGAGAAATACGCGGAGCAAAACGGCATCGAGCTCGATATCGATGCGGTGGGTATCGGCGAGTATCAGGAGACCTGCGCCGATTATGACGTGCTGCTCTTGGGGCCGCAGGTGTCCTACCAGCTCAACACCGTCAAGCAGGGGAGCGGTAAGCCGACCGCGGTCATCCCCGCACAGGACTACGGCATGGGCAACGCCGCCAACGTGCTGGCACTCGCCCAGTCGCTGTTGGGCTAGGAGGCGACTATGGAAAAGTTCATGACCCTGCTTCAGGAAAAACTGACCCCTATTGCCAATTTCTGCGGCGCCGAGCGCCACTTTGCCTCCATGCAAAAGGGCTTTATGAGCGCGATCAGCTTCATCTTGGTCTCTGCCGTCTTTATGATCATCGCCAACCCGCCGGTCACGGCCGACCTGGTGGCGCGGGGCGGGTTCTGGTCCGTCTTTGGCCCTTGGCTCGATTTTGCCACGGCCAATAAGCTCACGCTGCTCATCCCGTTCAACATGACGATGGGCATACTGTCGGTGATCGTGACGTTCGCAATCGCCTATAACCTGGCGGGCACCTACAAGATGCCCAAGCTTAACGCCGGTATGACCTCGCTGGTGATGTTCCTGATCGCCGCGGCGCCGTCGTCCTACTACCAGCTTGCTGATGAGTCCGTGCTCCAGGCGGTCCCCTGCACCTATCTGGGTGCGCAGGGCCTGTTTACCGCCATCATCGTTGCCCTGGTCTCCGTCGAGGTCACGCGCTTCTGCCAGACCAAGGGCATCACCATCAAGATGCCCGATGGCGTGCCGCCGTTTTTGTCCGAAACCTTTGGCGCCATCGTGCCTATGCTCGCCAACATCCTCATCTTCTTTGGTGGCAACCTGCTGATCCAGATGATCGATCCCACGCTGTCCATCCCCTCGGTTATCGAGAAGCTGCTCGCTGCCCCGCTTTCCGTCGCAGTTGACTCTGTGCCCGGCGCACTGCTTATCTGCTTCATGACGCTGCTGTTTTGGTGCTTTGGCGTCCACGGCAACATGATCGTGATGCCCATCACCGCCCCGGTCACGCTTGCCGCCTTTGCTGCCAACGCCTCGCTCTACGCTGCTGGGCAGCCGCTTGAGTTCCACCCGGTATTCATGTCGATGGTCATCAACCTCATCGGCGGCACGGGCAATACGTTTTCTTTTGTGGCGCTCTGCGCGTTTAGGGCAAAGTCGCAGCAGCTCAAGGCATTTGGCAAGGCATCGATCGTGCCGAGCTTCTTCCGTATCTCCGAGCCCGCGATCTTTGGCGCACCCATCATCTTCAACCCGATCCTCATGGTTCCGTTCGTGCTGGGCGGTATGATTTCGGCCCTGCTGTATTGGGGTGCAATCTCACTGGGTCTTGTCTCTAACTTCTACATCTTGGTGAGCGGCACGTTCCCCATCTTCGTTCAGGGCTTTATCCAGTGCCTCGACCCGCGCATCTGGGTATTTACGATCGTTTTGATCGTGGTCATGGCTGTGGTCTGGTACCCGTTCTTTAAGGTGTACGACAACCTGCTCCTGGCACAGGAGCAGGAGAACGCCGCGGCAGCTTCTGCCAAGGATGCTGAGTAGCATGGGTTACTTTGACAGAACGTCTGCTGCCGGTATGCCCGAGGGCTTTTTGTGGGGCGGCGCGCTCGCTGCCAACCAGGCCGAAGGGGGTTGGAACGAGGGCGGCCGCGGTATGTCGCACTCCGACCTGATTCCACAGGGTCCCGACCGCTGGGATGTGATGTTTGGCAGGCAAAAGCCCGTGGATGATCCGGACAGGCTGTATCCATGCCGCTGGGGCAACGACTTCTTCCATCATTGGCGCGAGGACGTCGAGCTCTTTGCCGAGATGGGCTTTAAGTGCCTGCGTCTTTCAATTTGTTGGAGCCGTATTTTTCCCACAGGGATGGAGGCCGAGCCCAACGGTGAGGGCTTGGAGTTTTACCGTCAGGTATTCGAGGCGCTGCGCGAGCACGGAATCGAGCCGCTCGTGACGCTGTCGCACTACGACTATCCGTTGGCTCTGGTCGAGCGTTATGGTGGATGGCAAAGCCGAGAGATGATCGAGCGGTATGCGCACTACGTCGAGACCGTCGGACGTGCGTACCAGGGCCTCGTGCGTTATTGGCTCACCTTCAACGAGATCAACAGCGTGGCGCTGTCCTATCTCAACGCGGGCGTCACGCTCGAGGATGAGCGTGACCGTGCAGCCGTGACCGCGGCGTTCTCGCACCATATGTTTATGGCGAGCGCTCGCGCTGTCGAGATCCTGCACAAGATCGATCCCGCAAACAAGGTGGGTTGCATGATCGCTGCCGGTGCGACCTATCCGTACCGTTGTGCGCCCGAGGACGTATGGCTTGCGTATGAGGAGGACCGCGGCCGCTACTTCTACACTGACGTGATGGCTGCGGGCGCCTATCCTACTTGGAAGCTGCGTGCGCTCGAGAAAGAGGGTGTTCACGTGCCCTTTGAGCCGGGCGATACGGAGTATCTGGCAGAGCATACGGTCGACTTCATCTCGTTCTCGTACTATTGCTCGCGCTTGGTGTGCGCCGATGATCAGGTGATCGCCGAGAAGGCGGAGGGCAACGTGTTCCCGACGCTGCGCAATCCGTACCTCAAGGATAAAGAGACTGCCTGGAAGTGGCAGATCGATGCGCTGGGTTTGCGCGTGACGCTTGCCGGCTACCACGATCGTTACCATCTTCCGCTCTTTATCGCCGAGAACGGTGTGGGCGGACTCGATGCGCTGGAAGACGGCAAAGTCCACGATGCGTATCATATTGATTACCTGCGCAGGCATATTCTTGCGCTGCGCGATGCAATTGTCGAGGACGGTGTTGACCTGATGGGATACACGCCGTGGGGCTGTATCGATTTGGTGTCGGCCTCGACGGGGCAGATGAAGAAGCGCTATGGCTTTGTTTATGTCGATGCCGATGATACGGGCAAAGGCACGTTCGATCGCTACCGAAAGGACAGCTTCTGCTGGTACCAAAAGGTCATTGCATCAAATGGCGAGGACTTGAGTTAACTCTTGCAGGTCTGTTGCCCCCGCGGTCCGCTTCGGCTGCGGGGGCTTTTGCTATTGAGGCGGCTGTTCATAAGGAGCATTGCAGACTGCGGAAACCCGGCACTTGGGGACGTTCCTTTCCTGCCGGCAGCTTGGGACAGTCCTTAAAGGCCGCATCGATCAACTGCGGAAAGCACATCCCAGAATGAGCGTCCAACATGGGGTGCGGTTTCCTTGAGGCCCTCAATCGGAAAATGCATCCCGGATTTTTGTCGAAAAGCGGTCCCTAGTTTCCCAAACGGGCCGCTAACGGAAAGTGCATCCCGCTATTGGGCCCCAAAGCAGGATGCGCTTTCCGTGCCGGCAGTTCCAAGCAGTTCGGGATGGCCCTTTTCGTCTGCTCTCGGCCGGCGTCCGTAAGACTGTCCCCAACGACCACTCATTTAAGTCTGTCCCCAATGAGTGCGTAAGACTGTCCCCAACGCCCACTCATTTAAGTCTGTCCCCAATGAGTGCCCAATGACTAGTAGTAGGCCCACATGGCTTCGACTTCGTTGAGGACTTCTACGACGCCCCAGCGACGGGCGCTGCGGCTGGCCGAGTTGGGGTCGTAGACGCCAATCTGATTGGCATCGTCGATGCCGTAGAGCACGATGTAGTGGCCTACGTTGGTAAACGTACCGGGGTGCACTGCGGCGATAACGGGCGCACCCGAGCGAAGTGCTTGGGTAATCGATTCACGATCGTTATAGAGCTGTGTTCCGTTGAGTCCCAGCTGCCACGCACCGCCTGTCATAAACGACCACTCGGTGGCACCAGTGGGGGCGTAGTTGCCGGCTTCGGCCAGCGCGCATATATCGACCGGCGTCTTATCGGTGTGGCCGGTCTTAAAGATATAGACCATGGCGAGGCAAGTGGGACCGCAAGCGTTTTCGCGGATAGTGCCACCGGCATAGGACAGCTCCGACCATGCGGGGTCAATTTGGTAGATGTGGGGCATGGTACCGGCCTGCCATTGCGAGCGTGGGGTCGAGAACGCAAAGGAGTAACCGGGCGCGACGGGAGCTTTAAGCAGCTTGTCCTCGGCAGTGGGCTCAAGACCGGCTGATCCGTGGGAGATACAGGATCCCAAAAACACAAAGACGAGACAGGCGGCAATGGAGCAAAGCGCAAGGCGTAGGCGGCGGGCCGGAAGCACGTGGCTTGTGGTATGCGACGCGGGGTGAGGGGCGGAATTGCCGCGATCGCGTTGAGGTCGCGAAAAGGAGCGTTTAACGTAGTAGTCGGTCTTACGGCGATCGTAGCGGCGCGGCTGTGATGTGTCGGTCTGGCGTTGGCGTGTGCTCGTACTCACGCGGTCTGACTGCTGCACGGTACGGCTTTGTTGCCGAGAAGAAGCCCCGGGCTGCTCTTGGGGGCGCTGCGGGTTGCCGTTGTCGGAGGTGCTTCTGGGCGTTGGCGTGGTGCGGCCGGCAAGGCGCACGCTTTGTGGCCGTTGGTCGCCGTCATTGTATCCGTATGCCATTCGAATCACCTTGCCTCGTGTGTAACTTGTCTATCCTACATAAAAAGATGCACGACACATGGGTATGTGCGCCAAAAGCCTGACAAATGGTATGAACGTTGCCGCGCCGCGCGCCAAGCGTCACGGCAACAGGTATCCAAAAGCAGACAAGATGAAAGCGTCCAGGACGAATGACGTCTCCCGCCGTTCGTCCCAAAAACGGCGCCGCTCGTTTTGCAGTTCTGCCTTCAGTCGAGCCATAAGCGGCAGCGTGGCGCCGAGGCCGTATCTTAAAGCCACGAAATAAAAGCGCGCGGTCGAACAGGCCGCGCAAGGGGTGACGCCAGGGGGCGTCAAAAAGGAAAGGAGGGGAACAATGGCGGACAAGAACGCAGAAGTTGCAGTCGAGGACAACGGCGGCATGAAGAAAACGCTTTCGCTCTGGAACTTCTTCACCATCGGTTTCGGTGCCATCATCGGTACCGGTTGGGTTCTGCAGGTCGGCGACTGGATGGTCGTGGGCGGCGGTCCCGTTCCCGCTATGATTGCATTCCTCTTGGGCGCAATCTTCCTCGTGCCCGTCGGAGCTGTTTTTGGTGAGCTCACGGCTGCTATCCCCATTTCGGGCGGCATCGTCGAGTATGTCGATCGTAGCTTTGGCCGTACGATGAGCTACATCACCGGCTGGCTCCTGGCCCTGGGCAACGGCATCCTGTGCCCGTGGGAGGCCATCGCCATCTCGACCCTCGTGTCCGAGATGTTCGGCAGCCTGCCCGGCCTTGAGTGGCTGCGCGCCGTCAAGCTCTACACCATCCTGGGCGCCGACGTTTACCTGTTCCCGACGCTGATCGCGCTCGGCTTTGCAACCTACGTCATCTTCCTCAACTTCCGCGGTGCCAGCTCGGCCGCCAAGCTGCAGGCCTTCCTGACCAAGGCCCTGCTCTGCGGCATGCTACTCGCCATGGGCGTCTCGCTGTTCACCGGCTCGCCGGACAACGCCATGCCCGTGTTCTCCCAGGTCACCGGTGCTGGCGGCGGCAAGCCCGCTACCGAGGGCACCAGCCTGTTCGCAGGCATCGTTTCGGTCCTGGTTCTGACCCCGTTCTTCTACGCCGGCTTCGACACCATTCCTCAGCAGGCTGAGGAAGCAGCCGAGGGCCTCAACTGGAACAAGTTCGGCAAGATCATCTCCTTGGCTCTGCTGGCCGCCGGCGGCTTCTACATGGTCTGCATCTACTCGTTCGGCACCATCCTCGACTGGCATGAGTTTGTTAAGAGCCCGGTTCCCGCGCTTGCCTGCCTCAAGGGCATCAACATGCTCCTGTACCTGGCCATGCTCGTCATCGCCACGCTTGGACCCATGGGCCCGATGAACTCCTTCTACGGCGCCACGAGCCGCATCATGCTCGCCATGGGCCGCAAGGGCCAGCTGCCCGAGAAGTTCGCCGAGGTCGATCCCAAGTCCGGCGCTCCCAAGCTCGCCTGCGTCGTTCTGGGCGTCATCACCGTCGTCGGTCCGTTCCTGGGCAAGAACATGCTCATCCCTCTGACCAACGTGTCGGCTCTCGCCTTCATCTTCTCCTGCGGCATGGTCGCCCTCGCTTGCCTGCGCATGCGCTTCACCGAGCCCGACCTGCCTCGTCCCTACGAGGTGCCCGGCGGCAAGTTTGGCATCAGCCTCGCTATCGTTGCCTGCGGCACCATCATTGGCCTGCTCGTGATCCCGTTCTCTCCCGCCTCCCTCAACATGGTGGAGTGGAGCATCGTGATCGGCTGGCTGGCTGTTGGCCTGGCCCTCATGGCCTTCACCAATTCCCGCAAAAATAACGCCTAGCCGGGACGGATCGGGTGTGCGGGGCCCTCTCTCCCGCGCACCGAACCCGGCACCACTTGGGTAGTTTTGTGAGGCCTTAACCCAACGCGGCCTCGCCCACTATATGGATCCATAAGGAGGAACCATGTCCACTAAGTATGCAATCGTTGGCGGCAAGCTCATCGACGGTACCGGTGCCGAGCCGGTCGAGAACTCCCTCGTTCTCGTCGACGACAATGGCAAGATCGTCGGCGAGGGTAACAAATACAGCGCCTAGAGTTCATCTTTGAGCTAAGAGAAAGGGGCTCTGTGAGCCCCTTTCTAAAGATACGATTCGCGATGTGCCTGCCGATTACAAAATGAGCATCAGCACGGTGACAAATGAAACAGTGATCACGGTAAGCAAGGCCATATATTTGGCGGCCGTCTTGATGTAGGTCGTGTAGCTTACCTGGGCAAGTTCGAGACCGGCCATGATGGAACCGCATGTGGGGGTGATCATGGCTACAACGCCATGTGTGGCGAGGTAGATTGCGACCATGGCTTCGGGGGCAAAGCCCAACGATGCTGCCAACGGTCCCATGATGGGCATGGAGACGGTTGCCATGCCGGTGCTCGAGGGGATCAAGAAGGATAGCGCAAAGTACAGGGCGTACGAGAGTGGCGCGAACACTGCGGCGGATACGCCGGCGAGCGCGTTGGCGGCGTTGGTGAGGATCCACACGTCGAGTCCGGTGATGGACATGAGTACGGAGACGCCGCGGGCGACGGCGACGACGAGCGCGACGGAAACCAGGTCGGCGCATCCGTGCAGGATGGTATCAACGAGTTCTTTCTCCTGCATGCCGGCAACCTTGCCGATGATAATCGTCATCGTGAAGAACCAGATGCCGCATTCGGTAAAGTACCACTGGCCAAGCGGCAAGCCGGTCAAAAGCGCGCTCCATGCGGTGCTGAGGTCATCGCCCGTGGCTCCGATATCAAATAAGCCAACTCCGAATGTCTGCCACGGAATAAAGCCGATAATCATGACGACAAACGTGAGGGCGAAGAGAACAAGGACGCGCTTTTGAATCTTGGATAGCTCGACGTGTGTGTCTTCAGCGGAATCGCCATCCTTGTCGCCGTAGAGGCGCTCGGCGGTCTTCCATTCCTCGGGGGTAAGCGATGAGGAAGTGCGGTCAGTGCGAACGCGCTTGGCGTACCGCATGACAAAAATGATGCCCGAAATCTCGGCGATGGTGAACATTGCCAGGCCGATGCCGATCATGAGCCCCTGGTCATAGGGGATGCCGGCTGCCTTGAGGGCATCGAGTGCGAGTCCGGTCGAAAACGGGTTGACCGTCGATCCCAAAACGCCAAGGCCGCAGCCCATCAGGACGACCATGCATCCTACGAGCGGATCCCAGCCCATGGCAAACGTGACCGATGCCAGCAGCAGGTAGAAGGGGACAGATTCCTCGAGCATGCCGTACGTGGATCCGCAGATGCCAAAAGCGAGCATGAGGACGGGGACGAGCAGTAGGTCATTGCCGCCCAGTTTGCGGACGAGCACGGCGATACCGGTGTCGAGTGCGCCCGTTTTTTGGACGACGCCCAAAAAACCGCCGAGCACAAGAATGAACACGCAGACTTGCATGGCGCTCTCGAAGCCCAAGAAGGGGGAGGCCATAAAGTTGCCAAGCGTTGCGGCCTGCACATCGGGGCTAAATGACGAAACGACCCACGAGACGATGGCCACGAGCAGCAGGCAGCCAAAGAGGATGGTAAAAGATGATGGCATCTGGCGTGGCTTGCGCTTCTCGCCAGAGCCGGCAGCCTTATCGAACATACCGAGCTCCTTCACGACGAAACACATCCCCGCGAGGGGGATGCGCCTCTAAATTAAGTGGTGAGGTCTTGACTCTGTTGCCGACTTGAAGGCTGCACCCTTCATGTCAGGGAAGCGATGCGTTTAATAATACGTGCATCACATATCGATATTATCACTCGGGTAGTATGTGAGAACGTCTTTGGCGGCATGTATTCCGCAAACGAGCCGACCTATCGGTGAACGTACAATGTGATATACGTTATTGTATATATGCTGGTATTTTAAAGAACTATCCCCTAGAGAATTCTTTGCTGTTGGTCTTGTGGCCCCTGCTGTTTCGGTTTGTGGTGACTGCATGTTGCTCTAGCGAGAGGGGGAGCAATAAAACGGGATGAAGAACAGGCCTTCATCCCGTTGGGCCACATGTTTTGGAAGCCGTTTAGGCTCCTACAGCACGTTCTCGACGGGAACGTCGTTAACTAGCTTAAAGAGCTGGTCCTTTTCGCCCTTGAGGAAGTGTCCGATGTTGTTGCACGGGAAGATCATGAGGTCGCGCAACGATGAAGACGAATAGAATGCGGAGTGCGGCGTGATGATGACGTTGTCACGGCCGACGAGCGGGTGGTTTGCCAAGTCGGGCGTCTCGTCATACAAAACGTCGGCGCCAAATGCGCGAATCTGGCCCGAGTCGAGCGCCTCGATAAGAGCGGGCTCGTCCATGCAGAGGCCACGACCCAGATTGATCACGATCGGCTTTTTCTTCATCTTGGAGAACTTCTCGGCATCGAAATAATGGTAGTTCGTCTCGTTGAGGTTCATATGATTGATGATGATGTCGGCCTCGGCCAATACCTCATCGATTTCTGCCTGTTCAACACCGTTTTGCTCAAAGAGATCCTGATCGATAAACGGATCATTGGATACAATGCGCTTGACGAGACCCTTGGCTTTGCGAGCGGTGCACTTACCGATTTTTCCAAAGCCAAAGATGCCGAGCGTTTGGTCTTCTAGGCGAGGGACTTCGGGCGCCGCCGCGTAGTCCCAGCGGTGCTCTTGCTCGATCTGTCCGATGTAAAACTTAAAGTTCTTGTTGAGGGCATACATGTAGGCGATGGCACTTTCGGAAACATCCCAGGTGCAATACTCGCCGACGGGGCAGATTCCGACGCCGCGCGCGGTTGCCTCGTCCATGTCCACGTTGTCATAGCCGGTGGCGTTGATGGCGATAACCTTGAGATTGGGGGCGTGCTCAAAGGCTTCCTTGTCCACCTTGATGAAGGCAGTGAGCAGGGCGTCGGCATCGGCGAGATGCTCGTAGAACTCCTCGCGTGCCTCATCGGTGTACGCGTAGACCTCAACCTCGATGTCGTCGCCAAGATGGGACTTGAGGGTTTCGGTCTCAAGGTCGTGCTGGGGCATCATGCTCTCGGCATAATCACTGATCAGGATCTTCATAGGTGGCTTCCTTTTCCCGTTACGGGGTTGGCATGTAAAGGGGCGCCGCTGCGCCGGAATCCAGCAGAGCGGCGCCCCATGAGAGGCTCGGACAATACTGTCCAGGCGAAACGTTCGGACTACGGACGCTCGATTGGCTGGGTCAGGCAGTGCGGGCCGCCACCGGCGTGCAGAATCTGGTCGAGCGGCACGTCGATGACTTCGATGCCCAGAGCGCGCATCTTGTCATTGATGTGCTTGTTCTTCTCGATGGCAACGACCTTGTTGTTGCCGATGCACTGGACGTTGCAGCCGTGCTTGTACATATCCTCGCTGGCGACGGGGATGAGTTCAAAGCCGCGGCGCTTGAGCATTTGCAGGAAGTTGTAGGGCAGCTGATCGATACAGGCGAGGGCAACCTGGGGAGCGACGATGTTAAAGATCATGTCGAGGTGCAGGTTGTCGGGCGGGCAGGGAACGCCGACGACGGTATAGCCAAACTTCTCGAGCTGATGGCGGAGGCTGGCGACTCCCTGTTCATCGGTACGATCGACCATGCCCCAGGCGAGCGTATGCTCATCGATCATCCAGAAGTCGCCACCCTCCATGCAGCCCGCGTTAACGCGGGCGACGATGGGGACACCCATCTCCTTAAGCTTTGCCTCATAGGATTGGGCCTCGATCTGGCGGACCGGATGACGGAAGTGACCCATGACGGCGCCTTCCTTGATCATGCAGCCGTAGTCGCGGGCAAAGGTCATGACCTCATACTTGGGGTTGGCTTCGACCTCGACGACCTCGATGCCGTTATCCTTGTAGGCGTCAACGAGCATCTGCCATTCCTTGACCATGATGTCGTTCTGTTCGGTATCGCCCTTCTTCATCCACTCGGAAGTGATGACATTGATGCCGTTGAAGGTGTAGTACTTCGGCGAGCACATCATGACTTTTTTAAGCGGATTGGTGGCGTTGGAGACGTAGATTTTCTCTTCAGACATGGCAGGTTCCTTTCTTTAAGACCTACATACCTTAGATGGAAAGCGCGCGGCGGGAAAAACGGAGGGGCTTGCCCGCCGCGCGAGAATCCCCACGGGGGGGCGCCTAGAGCATCACGAGGACGCAGAGGAAGGCGCAGCAGGCGGCGAACAGGATGGCGACGATGGGGGCGATTTTCTTGACCCAGTCGCCGTAGCTCATGTGCGCCGCGGCCGTGCACGTCATGACGACGATGGAGCACGGGGTGATCATCTTGGCCAGGCCGAGCGCCATGAGGTAGATGATGACCATGATGTAGACGTCGACGCCGGCGAAGGTGGACAGCGTGCCCATAATGCCCATGGTGGCGGCGGCCAGGCCGGTGGAGCTGGGGATCAGGCAGGCAATGAGGAAGTAGCAGACCAGGGCGACGACGACGAAGGCGAAGGGCGGCAGGGAGGCAAGCGCGTTCTCGCACATGTTGAGGATGGATGGGGTGATCTGGCCGTTGTCCATGACGACCTGGATGCCGCGGGCCAGCGGCACGACGAAGGCGGTGGAGACCAGGCCGGAGGCGCCCTTTAGAATCGTGTCGATGATGGTGTCGGCGTCATAGTGCATAACTAGGCCGATGAGGATGACCATGATTAGCGTGATCATCGAGAGCTCGGGGAAATACCAGTTTCCGAAGGCGGTGATGTCGGTGCCCAGGATGTTGCGCAGGACCGGAGTCGCGGCGACCCAGGCGGTGAAGTCCTCGAAGAACGTCCACTCGGGGTTGAGGGAGGTCCAGGGAGTCAGGCCGACGATCATAAAGGCGAAGGTAAGCATGAACAGTACGAGCGCGCCCTTCTGGCGGCCGGTGAGGGTGAGGTCCTCGTCGTCGGCGGCGGGGAACTCCTTGAGATCCTGCTCGCGGCGGAAGAACTGGACGGACTTCTCGGGATGCGCCTTGATCTTGTCTGCATAGCGGCAGATGAGAAGGATGACAAGGCCGGTGAAGATGACGAACATCGCGATGCGGGGGATCATGCCCTCGCCGGGGGAGATGCCGGCGATGCCTGATGCGATGCCCGTGGAGAACGGGTTAATGATCGAGGAGAGGCAGCCGATCTGGGTGCCGAGGACGACGATCATGATCGCGGTGACCGTATCGAGGCCGAGGGCCAGGATGACGGGTACGAACATCAGGAAGTAGACGATGCCTTCCTCGTAAGCGCCTTCGAGTGTGCCAAAGAATGCCATCAGGATAACGAGGATGGCGATAAGCGCGTGCATGTTGTTCTGGTTGGCGATCGTGATGCGCTTGATGGCCGTCTTGAGCGCGCAGGTGCGATCCATCATCTCGAGCAAGCTGCCGAACAGCATGATGGTGAGGGAGATGGAAATGGCGCCGGAGACCGTGCCACCACCGAGCATGCCGGTGATGGGGGCCATGAAGATGTCCCAGAGACCCTGGGGGTTGCTCTCGACCACGTGGTAGGTGCCGGCGATGGCGTCGCCGCCCTCGGAGAGCTCGTAGGCTCCGCCGGGAACGAACCAGGTCAGGAGGGCGATGAAGGCGATGACGGCGAACAGGATCACGTACGTGTTCGGCATCTGGAATTTCTTCTTCGCCGGCTTTTCCTTAATTTCTTCAGCCATGGGGCTTCCTCTCTTGAGGCGGATGGAGGGGCGCCGCGCGGAGGGGGGGGGGTACCGTGCGGCGCGTGGAAAATCGGTGCTCCGTGCTAGACGCGCGGGATGTAGAGGTTGCCGAGGGTCGCGGCCATGATGGCCTTGATGGTGTGCATGCGGTTCTCGGCCTCCTCGAAGCAGCGGGAGTGCTCGCTGTAGATTACGTCGTCGGTGCACTCCATCGCCTCGATGCCGTGCTCCTCCTTGATCTTGGCGGCATACTCGGTCTCGGCGTTGTGGAAGGCCGGGAGGCAGTGCAGGAAGATCCAGTCGGGGTTCTCGATGTGGGAGACGAGCTCGGCGTTGACCTGGAACGGGGTCATCAGGCGGACGCGCTCGGCGAACTGGGACTCCTCGCCCATGGCCGCCCAGACGTTGGTGTAGACGGCGTCGGCGCCGCGGACGGCGTCCACGGGGTCGTTGGTGACGCGGATGGTGGCGCCGGACTCGGCGGCGAACTTCTGCGCGAGGGCGACGATCTCGGGGTCGGGCTCGAGCTCCTTGGGCGTGGCGTTGACGTAGTTCACGCCCAGGATGGCGGAGGTGATCATGAGGGAGTTCTGGACGTTGTTGCGACCCTGGCCGCAGTAGGCGAGCGTGAGGCCCTCGAGCTTGCCGAAGTGCTCCTTGATGGTCATGAAGTCGGCCAGCATCTGGGTGGGGTGCTCGCGGTCGGTGAGGCCGTTCCACACGGGGACGCCGGAATACTCGGCGAGCTGCTCGACGTGGTCTTGCTTGAAGCCGCGGAACTCGATGGCGTCGAACATGGAGCCGAGCACCTTGGCGGTGTCGAGGACCGTCTCCTTCTTGCCCAGCTGGATGTCGCCCTTGCCCAGGTACTCGGGATGGGCGCCCAGGTCGATGCAGGCGGTGGTGAAGGCGGCGCGGGTGCGGGTGGAGGTCTTCTCGAAGAGGAGTGCGACGTTCTTGCCCTCGAGGTAGCGGTGCGGGACGTTGCGCCTCTTGAGGTCCTTGAGGTGCTCGGCGAAGCCGATGAGCCACATCAGCTCGTCCTTGGTGTAGTCCCTCGTGGAGAGCAGGTGGCGACCCTGGAAAACCGAATCAGTCATAGTTTGTCCCCTTTCGTCGGGTTTTGTCCTATCCCCGACGGACGCCCGTGCGGGCCCCTCCAGACAGGTTAGGTGTTTCGTTCGCCCCATTTGGGGCATCGATACCTGTTGTCGGGTGCCGGTGCAGCGGCACGCCGAAACCATGACTCAAAGTCTAGAAGCACCCAGATGCCGTGTATTTGGTGCCAACTCAAAGCCTTCTAGGGGTCTATTTGTTATTTTTTACAAATGTATGGACATTCATGAACGATTGGCGGCCTGTAAACCCAATCATCCGAGCGTAGTTGGGGCTGTTTTGTGAAAAATGACGATTCCGGTTGGCTCGCGCTATCTGCTGAGGAAAGCGAGCGAAAGGAATACGAGTAGCTCACGGTCGTGTGAGTCATCCATGTCAAGGAGCGCTCGAATGCGCCGCAACCGATATCGGACGGTGTTGGGGTGTTGGTGTAGGTGTTCGGCGGTGTCGACGATGTCGCCGCTGCAGCGCACAAAGGCGCGTGCCGTTTGGACCAGTTCGGTAGAGTTGTGTGCGTCGTAGTTTTCGATACGGCGGCGGAAACCTTGCGCGGTGCGCTCGAACATTGGGTTGGTCTGCGCTGCATACGAGAAAGCGTCCATGGACAGATCCGACCACTCAAGCCTGCGCGCTCCGCTCAGATGGGATTCATTGAGAAGAATCGTTGCCTGGCGAATGGAGATATCTGCCTCGCCGAGGGGTACCAGGTCGCCTACGCCGCAGTAATTTACGCCAACGCCTCGAATGGCATTCTCTAGGTCGCAGAAGACGCCCTCGTGCTGTTCATCGGTGGCATACGAGACAAAAACGAGCAATGCATCGTGATAGCGAAACGCACAGGCATTTTGGACATCCTCGTGTCGCTGGCGAAACGAGTCCAGATAATCGTTGAGTGTATCTTGAATTGCGTACAGTGAGCATCGGTCATCCTTTTCAGCCGAGATGGCGATGCAACGCATCGTCGAGCCGGTGAGACCTGCCAGTTTGTTGATTTCTTGTCGTACTTGAGACTTCGATCTTCCCACCAAGAACTGATCAACGGCATCGCTTTTGTCGGATGCGTCAAGATCGCGTTGAAGAAGATTAAGCGATTCGAAAGCGACGCGTTCATGGTAGGCACCGGAATAGAGATACACCGGGACGCCCATACGCACGCTTGCTTGGGCGACTGCATCGGTGAAGCAAGGCGAGTACACACGTTTCACGGCAATGGCTGCGACACGTCGTTCAATCATGGCAATAAGCGACGTGTCGGAGAGGTCGGGATCTTCGTAGCAAAAACCAAGATTGGTGAGAATGAATTCACCGGGCATGTATGCGCTGTAGTCGTTGATTGAGGGAGGGCAGTCTAGGATGCCAACGTTGTAGACGCGGTGCTCCCCGGCGTCTTTGATAGGAGCGACTAGGTCGATTTGCTCAAATGCCGGTAGGGCCAAAATATCGGCGACTGTAATCATGAGTGTCTCCGTGCGACGCGAGGCTGTTTGATGGATGCGAGGCAAGCGCTGCCTGTCCATATAATGGTATGACAAGAATTGGGTGCGGGGTGCATATGTTGATATTAAACGATAACCCCCTGTTTCCATGCCGGGGCCGCAGTGGAGAAGGCGTGAGCAGCGGAAAAGACTGGCTGCGGCGCGCATCGTTCAGCATATCGTTTACCATCGCAGGTTTGGTATGGGCGCGCGGTGGGCATAATGGGTGGCATCGAATGAAATCGAAAGGATCATTATGCCCGCGCTTATCACCCATCATCTGTTTGGCGAGGAAAGCATCGACCGTCTTCCGCAGGGCGTCATCGCGTCCGATGAAGAGCGCATTGCCTTTATCTTGGGCAACCAAGGCCCCGACCCGTTTTTCTTTCACATTCTGACGCCGCGCGTTTCCGACTGCACGCTGCTGGCGCAGGTCATGCATCGCTCGCGCATGTCTCGCCAGTTCGCGTGTCTGCGCGACGGCGTGTCGCATCTGCTGCCGCGCGACGCCAACTTGGGCCGTGCCTTTGCGTTGGGCCTGCTGTCTCATTACGTGCTCGACCGCAACGCCCATCCCTTTGTCTATGAGCAACAGTTTGGCATCGTGGAGTCCGATTCAGAGCTTGAGGATTCGAGCAGTCAGGTCCATGCCGTGATCGAGAGCGACCTGGATGTACTGATGCTGCAGCTTAAACGCGATGGCGCTACGGTCGACGATTACCCGCCGGCGGGCGAGATCGTCACCACCGATCGTATCAATCGCGTTGCCGGCGTGCTGATGAGCTATGTTGCCGGACGCGTGTACGGTATTGACATTCCGGCGGGGGAATACGGTGCCGCCGTTGCCAATATGCAGCGACTTTACCGCGCGATTGAGCCGGCCAGCTCCGTAAAGACGCGCGCGATCTCGTTGGTTGAGGGCTTGGTGCACGACTACTCGCTGCTCGACGGCCTTGCCCATCGCGTGACGACGGAGCTGCCCGAGCGCACCGGTAACCTGGGCCATCTGACATGGAAGAATCCCTTTACCGATAAGGTCTCGAATGAGAGTTTCCCCGAGGTCTTTGATCGCGCGCTGGTCGATTACGAGTGCACGGTCGCGCGTTTTATCGAGACCGGCGACATGGAGGCCGTGACCAGTCACGTCAACTACAGCGGTCGCGTGCTCAATGTCGATGAGGAGTTCGACCGCGAGGAATAGGGCCCATGCGTGCCCCTTTGCCGAATCCTTACCGGTGCTTCTGGACAATTGGGGTACGATGAATTAACTGCATATCGGGCGAATACGAAGGGTCCCTGTCCATGAAATACACCAAGCTCGAGCGTAACTGGGTCATGTACGATGTGGGAAACTCGGCCCTCGTGCTGCTCAATACCTCGGTGGTGCCCATTTACTTTAACGCCATCAATACCGGCGCTTCCTCGGCCGACCTGGTGGTCGCCTGGGGCAATGCGCAGACGATCGCCTCGCTGGTCATCGCCATGCTCATGCCCATTCTGGGCGCGCTTGCCGATTACGCCGGCAACAAGATCAAGTTCTTCTTGGGCTTCTTCCTGACGGGTCTCGTGCTTTGCTTTGCACAGGCTATCCCGATGTCCGCCATGGCGTTTTTGACCGTCTATGTGCTGTGCACCATCGGCCTCAACTCGTCTATGACGTTCTACGACGCCATGTTGCCCGATGTCACCACCGATGAGCGCATGGACGCCGTGTCGAGTTCGGGCTTCGCTTGGGGCTACATCGGTTCCACCGTGCCGTTCATCATCTGCCTGGCGCTCATTATGGGCGGTCCGGCCCTTGGCGTCCCCACCATGTTGGCCACGCGCCTGTCGTTTATTATCACCGGCGCCTGGTGGCTCATCTTTACCTTGCCGCTCATCCGCACCTATAAGCAAAAATACGGTCGCGAGCGCAAGCCCGAAGACACCATCGGCCACATTGTGGGCGGCGTGTTCTCCGAGGTCGGACACACCATGCGCGAGATCGCCCACAACAAGACCGTGCTGGTCTACATGATCGCGTTCTTCTTCTATATCGATGGCGTGCACACGGTCATCTCCATGGCAACCAGCTACGGATCGGCCTTGGGCATCGATTCGACCCAGTTGGTCCTGGCGCTGCTCGTCACGCAGTTTGTGGCTTTCCCGTCCGCCATCATCTACGGCAAGCTCGCCGGCCGCGTGGGCACGCTCAACATGATCTTGGTGGCAGTCGCCGCCTATATGGGCATCGTGCTCTTTGCCGCGTTCTTCCTCAAGACCGCCTTTGAGTTTTGGGTGCTTGCCATTTTGGTCGGCCTGTTCCAGGGCGGCGTGCAGGCGCTCAGCCGCAGCTACTTTGGCCGCATTATTCCCAAGGAAAAGTCCAACGAGTACTACGGCTTCTTTGATATCTTTGGCCGCTATGCAAGTGTTATGGGCACCTTCTTGGTGTCGGTCGTCACCTCGCTGACCGGCAACCCCTCGCTGGGCGTCCTGTCTATCGGCGTGCTGCTGGTGGTGGGCTTTGCGCTGCTGGTCCGTCTGTCCCGCATGTCTCAAACGGCAGAGCAGGCCGCATAGGAACTTGCCGGTAATTGCGTCCGCCGCGATACTCTTTTGGGGCTATCCGCAATAAACATTCTGACTTTCGAACAATGATTAGCCCAAGTGGGTATGATGGAGTCAGCTAGGTCGCGGGGCGTCGCCTGTGTTTGGCGGCGTCCCGTTTTTGTGTTGCAGGGAGGGTAAGGCATGAACGCCACGGTCGTGATTCCAACGTATTGGGCGGGCGATGACGCTCGCGCAAACGCCCCTGGCACCTATGACCATTCGACACGACTCAACGCCGACAATCCCGAACTCGACCGCTGCCTGGCCTCGCTTGAACAGGTGCGCGACATCCCGCGCATCATCCTTTTGGTGGTCTGTCCCGTTTCTGCCACAGCCGATGTGTCGCTGCGCGTGCACGAGATTGTCGACGCGCATCCCACGCTCAAGGTCACCGTTGTCACCAACACCCAGGCCTCGCGCATTGCAGACCGGGTTGCTCAGATCGCGCCCAAGGGTTCGGGCGAGTGCGTGAGTCTGCGAGGCTACGGCGCCATCCGCAACATGGGGCTGGCCTGTGCCGCTGTGCTGGGGCATGACGCGGTTATCTTTTTGGATGACGATGAGACTGTCATCGATGCCGACTTTATGAAGCGCGCGACCTACGCGCTGGGTCAGCAGACGCGTCAGGGCCTGCCGATCTTGGTCAAGAGCGGCTATTTCTACGATCGCGACGGATCGCCGCTGGCTCCCACGGACAAGGCGGGCATCTGCCATCGTTGGTGGACCAAGCGCATCGAGTTCAACCGTTGGATGAAAAAGGCGCTCTCGGGCACCCGCATCTCGCGCTCCAACTACGTGTGCGGCGGCCTGATGGCCCTGCACGCCCGCGCCTTTACGCGTGTGGCCTTTGACCCGTTTATCACCCGCGGCGAGGACTTGGATTACCTCTTTAACATGCGCATGTTTGGCTACGACGTGTGGTTCGATAACGAGTGGACCGTGCGCCATTTGCCTCCGGAGTCCGAAAAGCGCTCACCGCGCTTTATGCAGGATGTATACCGTTGGTACTACGAACGGGCCAAGTTGACGTTCGCCGCGCATCAAAAGGAGCTCATTCCTGTTACGGCGGCATCGCTCATGCCCTACCCGGGCCCGTGGATTTCGCGCGAGCTCGACGACCGCGTGCGCAAGACCGCTATGGTCCGCAGCGTGTTTACCCGCGAGCATGAGGGCTACCTGCGCATCTGGCGCCATGGTATCGACGAGGCAAAGGCCTATGCGCGCCAAAACGCTGCAAGCTACCTGCGTTTCCAGAGCTTTTGGCCCAAGATCATGGACGGGCTTTGGCGTGACGCACAACTGATCAGTATCCTGGAGGGGGCCGAATGATCGACCGCCGCGCCCAGCGCGATAGTTCATTATCAATCTTTCGCATCATTGCCGTTGCCTGCGCCATTTGCGTGCTGATGTACTTTATTTTTGCCTTGGTGACCGGCATCGAGCCGATCGCCACGGTGATTGCCTGCGCGCTGCTGTGCATCTTTCTGTGCATCTTTATCTTTTTGACGCTCAATCCCGATTCGGTGCGCTCGCAGTACACCGAAGAGACGCTCTCGGTGGCCTCGGCCATGCTCGAGGACATTAAGGGCGGTCTGACGCAGGAGTCGGCGCGTTTGGTGTGCCAGCGCATTTTGCCCGAGACGCGCGCCATGACGGTGGCCATCACCGACGAGGAAAACGTGCTTGCCTGCGCGGGCGAGTTTGAGGAAAAACTATTGCCAGATTCTCCCATCCACACGCTTGCAACGCGCTACGTTATCGAACATGGCATCGTGCAGTCGTTCAACCGTATGGTGGATGTCGTGGGTTCGGACGGCTCGCACAACCAAGTCCCCGCCGGCATTATCGCTCCCATCAAGGTGGGCGATCGTACCGTCGGCACGCTCAAGTTCTACTACAAGACCCCGCGCGCCGTCGACCGTACTCAGTACGCGCTTGCCTCGGGCTTTGCCGAGATCTTGTCCACGCAGCTCGCCATCCACGAGCTCGAGGTGCAAAAGGAACTCACGGCGCGCGCCGAGGTGCGTGCGCTGCAGGCACAGATTAACCCGCACTTCCTGTTCAACACGCTGAACACCATTGCATCGTTTACGCGCACCGACCCGTTGCGGGCCCGCGAACTGCTTCGTGAGTTCTCATCGTTCTATCGCGCCACGCTCGACAACTCGGGATCGCTTATTCCGGTCTCGCGCGAGGTCGCACAGACCAAGCGCTACCTTACCTTTGAGAAGGCCCGCTTTGGCGAGGACCGCGTGCTTGCAACGTTCGATGTGTCCGAGGACGTGGAAGATACGCTGGTGCCGGCGTTCGTGATTCAGCCGATTGTCGAGAACGCCGTGCGTCATGGTATGGGCGATGACGGCGCCCTGAGGATCGACGTGACCGTTCACCAAGACGGCGAGGATGCAATCTTGATTGCCGTTGCTGATAACGGCGTGGGCATGGATGAGGGTACCGCCGCCAGACTGTTTGACGAGCGCTCTGCCCGTCCCGACGCCAGCTCTCCCCAGGGCGGCGGCGCCGGTGTGGCCATGCACAATATTTCGGAGCGCATCCATCGCTTTTATGGGCCACACTCCTATACGCGTGTCGAATCGGCGCCGGGCAAGGGCACCAAAGTGCTTCTTCATCTTGATTTGTCAGAGAGCATCTTTGACATTCAAGAGTAAAATAAAAGGCTACGGGCTCAACGTCATGCGACGGATGCCCGGCGTAGTTAGTTGACGAAAGGTTTTATCCCTATGCTGCGTGCGATGATTGTGGATGATGAGGCGCCGGCTCGCTCGGAGCTTCGCTTCTTGCTCGAGCAAACGGGCAAGATCGGCACGATCACGGAGGCGTCGAGCGTCCGCTCCGCCATCGAGATGCTTATGGAAAGTCGCGTGGATGTCGTGTTTCTCGATATCTCGATGCCCGGTGCCTCGGGCCTGCAACTTGCCGAGGCACTGCATAAGCTCAAAAATCCGCCGGCGATCGTGTTTGTGACTGCGTATAGCGACCATGCGGTCGAGGCATTCGACGTGGATGCTGTCGATTATCTGATGAAGCCGGTCGAGGAAGCTCGCTTGGATCGCGCGATCGAGAAGGTCATGCAACGCGCTAAGCCGGTTACGGACAGCAAGGTGACCATCGAGCGTATCCCGGTGGAAAAGGGCGGCCGCAAGGTGCTCATTCCCGTGGACGACATTCGCTTTATCATGGCCAAGGACGATTACTCCTGCATCTATACCGTCGATGATCGCTTTTTGTCGACGACCTCGCTGGCGCAGTTTGAGGCCAAGCTCTGCGACTTTGGCTTCTTCCGTGTTCACCGCCGCTATATCGTCAACTTGGCGTGCGTTACCGACGTTGAGACGGTGCCCTCGGGCGCCATCCAGCTGGGCATTACGGGCGTCGACGAACGCGTGCCGGTTTCGCGCCGCCGCGTCGTGCCGCTCAAGAAGGCTCTGAGTCTCTAGCACACTGGCCCCGCGGCCCTGTGGACCTATCGTCTGCGGAGCCGTGGGGCCTTTTTGTATGTATCTGCCAAATCGTTTTTTGCGGAAGGGATCCCATGAACAGTGCAAGCGCCAAGCGTATCGACATCATCTCGGACACCCACGGCTATCTTTCGCCCGCGCTCTTAGATGAGCTTAAAGGTGCGGATTTGATTATCCATGCCGGCGACCTTACGTCGGAGATGGACTACGAGCATCTATGCACCATCGCCCCTGTGCGGGCCGTACTGGGCAACAACGATTATTACCGCGACTACGGCCCCGATGTGGATCGCCTGGCGCTCTTTACCTACGAAGGCCTCAAATTCGCTGTAGCCCACTACCGCGAAGACCTCCCGGTGGGATCCGTAGACGTAGCCATCAACGGCCACACCCACGTAACCAAAGAAGCCCAAGTGGGCCGTTGCTTGGTCCTCAACCCGGGCAGCGCCAGCTACCCCAGAGGTACCCGAGGTCCCACTATGGCCAGAATGCTCGTCAACGACGGCCGAATCATAAGTACCAAGTTTATTGACCTAGAGTAACCGCAACAAAAACGGGGGATGCAGATCGCATCTCCCGTTTTTTATGAGCCAAAGGTCAAAGTTCAACAAGATCCATCAGACCAACCCCGCCGAGGAGCACGCGGGCTAGCCGCGCAGCGGCGCACGCCCACAAAACTGGTTGAATAATGTGACGGCAGGGAGGGTCTCCGGGGCTGAGGGCGGGGGGTTAAGTTTGTCGCGAGTTCCGCACGCAAAGGAAAGCACTTAATGTGCTTTCCGTCTTGCGCAGGACTGTAGAGCAGCAAACTTAACCCCCGCCCTCAGCCCCGGAGACCCTCCCGGAGGGACCGAAAAATTTTTTCAAAAAAAGTTGTTGCGCGCCGGACAGACTTCTGTGTATACTAATCCCCGCAGCGCACGCGAGCGGAAACAAACGCGAACGCCTGCCTGGGGAGTTAGCTCAGTTTGGTTAGAGCGCCGGCCTGTCACGTCGGAGGTCGCGGGTTCGAGCCCCGTACTTCCCGCCAACGCAATTAAAGCCACGTCTTCGGACGTGGCTTTTTGCGTTTGATGCACTTTGTTTCGATAGAACGATCGCCCTGGCGCATCTTCGCCCAGAATCCCCGCGCCTTCGGGAACGCAAGTAAAATCCAATAAGTATATCTGTCTAAACAGCAGCTTTGTTGCGCAACACCTGTTCAACGAGACAGGGGGTTAGGTTATACTAAATTGCACTGTAGACCGCATCTGATGCATTTCGCTCCAAGCGCGGCACTCAGTGGATATCCTATTTATCATTTGGATGTCCTAGCGGTCATTTAGCGTCTCGACACAAGCTCGGCCCCGGAGCTCGTTCGAGCTGTTCGTATTCCTTGAAAGGGGAAAAATGGACATATCGAGGAAGACTGATTACGCCCTTCGTATGCTGGCGATGCTTACCGAGGATCCGGAGCGTTTGCTTTCTGTTCGCACCGCTGCCGAAGAGGTCAATGTCCCGTATTCGTTTGCCCGTTCGATCCAACACGGTTTGGTCCAGGCCGGTATTGTGGAGAGCCTGCGTGGCGTCCACGGTGGAATGCGTCTCAAGGTCAGTCCGGACGATGTCACCATCCGCCAGGTCGTCGAGGCTGTTCAGGGCCCTATGGTTATGAACGATTGCACCGCGCCCGATGGTGACTGTGCGCGCATGGGCACGTGCTGCTATCATCCCCTGTGGGCCGGAGCCCAGGCGTTGATGCGCGACTACCTCGATTCCGTTTCGCTCGGCGACATCGTCGCCCATCGCCAGTTCCCGGCTGTCGATCCCAAGTTCGCCGATCGCGATGCGTTTCCCGAGTACGCCACCTGTGCGTGCGCCTGCCGGGAGGAATAGCGCCGCATAAGGAGCATTGCCATGATTCAGGACCCCTTTCGTTCGATGATTCGTTCGGAAGGGGTCCTGCGTTATCGCGACCTTCCGTGGCGCCGCACGCGCGACCCATATATCATCTGGCTCTCCGAGGTCATGCTGCAGCAGACACAGGTTCCGCGCGTGGAGACGCGCATGCCGGCGTGGCTCGATCGTTTTCCGACCGTCCAGGCGCTCGCTCAGGCCGCGCCTTCCGATGTTTTAGATGCTTGGCAGGGCATGGGCTACAACCGACGCGCTCTGGCGCTCCACAAGGCCGCTCAGCGCGTTGCAGAGGACTGGGATGGGGAGTTTCCGCGTGAGACGCGCGACTTGGTCGCTCTGCCAGGTATTGGCCCGGCAACGGCGCAGGGTATCCGGTCGTTTGCGTTTGATCTTCCGGGTGTGTATCTGGAGACCAACGTGCGCACGGTCTTTTTGCACCATTTCTTTCCCGATGTGCCGGCCGTTCCCGATCGCGAGCTGGTGCCGCTGATTCAAGCCGCCTGTCCGGCGGCCCCTGGTGCGGTGGCAGATGAGATTGCGCCCTTTGCCGCGCCTCAAGACGATGCCGACACGCCGCGCGCGTGGTATTACGCGTTGCTGGATTACGGCGCGTATCTTAAAAAGACGCTGCCCAATCCGTCCAGGCGATCGGCGAACTATAGTCGGCAGTCCAAGTTTGAGGGCTCGCGTCGCCAAAAGCGCGCCCACATTGTGCGCATGCTGCTGGCAGCGCGCGATGGGCAGCCGGCAGGCATTACGCTCGATGAAGCCGTTGCAGGCGTTAACGAGATGGAGACGGCAGCAGGCCGAGAGCCGGTCGAGCGCGAGCTGGTCGCAAGCATTCTTGCCGATTTGGAGCGCGAGGGCTTTTGCCGCTCCGAGGGTGATCGTTGGTTGAGTGTGTAGCCCGCCCAAATCTGAAGAACGGGATTGTAAGGTTTAAATTCGCGGCTTGAGGGCATCCTAAAGACAAGGTCGCTCAAAGCCTATGGGCGGCACGTGTTGAAGGGAAGTACACCTATGGATTTTGAGAACTCTCAGACCAAGAAGAACCTCGAGACCGCTTTTGCCGGTGAGTCTCAGGCGCACACCAAGTATCGCTACTATGCATCCAAGGCAAAAAAGGACGGCTACGTTCAGATCTCGAATATCTTTGCCGAGACGGCGGGCAACGAGTCCGAGCACGCCAAGCTGTGGTTTAAGTATCTGCACGATGGCGCCGTTCCCAGCACTCTGGATAACCTGCGCGATGCCGCCGCGGGAGAGAACTACGAGTGGACCGAGATGTACGACGAGTTTGCCAAGACCGCCGAGGAGGAGGGCTTTGCCGAGATCGCCGCGAAGTTCCGCGGCGTCGCTGCTGTCGAGAAGGCTCACGAGGAGCGCTACAACAAGCTCGTCGAGCGCATTGAGTCGGGCGAGGTGTTTGAGCGCGAGGGTGTAAAGGTGTGGAAGTGCCTGAACTGCGGACACCTGCATGTTGGTGCCGAGGCGCCCGAGGTGTGCCCGGTGTGCAACCACCCGAAGGCGTACTTTGAGGAGCAGGTGGTGAACTACTAGCGCGTGGCGCTGGCTGCTGCGGGGCGCGGGGCGGGGAGATACCTTTCCCTCTCGCTCACGGCTTCGCAGAGTCGCGCGAGGGAAAGGTATCTCCCCGCCCCGCGCCCCGGCGTTGGGTCGTCGCGTGCTCGCTACAGAAAAGCTGATATTAAAGTTTGTGTGCCGCCCCCTATGGGGCGGCACGTTTTGTGTGGGGGCGGACAGTTAGTTCAGATTCGTATTTTCCAATCGCTCGATGGCTGTCTTTTGGGTCCTTGGAGGTCTGTTGGGCGTCATTTGGATGCCTGTTACGCCTGACTTTGGGTCTTTGATGTCCGTTATGGGGGACCAAAATGCAGCAAACGGAGCGTGTCGGCCCTTCTGTGGGGGGTCTGATTTATACATATCTGAACTAACTGTCCAGGCTGCTTCGCTTGGGGCTGTCACGTTTTACTTGAGGTCCCGGTCTCCACAATTTTCGTCAAGCTTTTGGTTAGATTTTGGTCAGCTGGCGTAAGGGTGGAAGGCCAAAAGATTGCTGGCGAAAAAAGCTCAGAGAAAGTGCTGGTAGGGGAGTTGTTGAGCTTTTCGACAGCTTTTGAGCAAAAGAAACTTTGTGGCTATTGCCGGCGATTGCGTTGCCGCGGTCATGGCGGTGCGGGATGCTGGCCGTAAGCGTCGAATGCCCCGATTTTGGAGGCCAACATGGATCTGTTTCTTGAGACTCCGCAGCAACAAGCTGAGCGCATGCTGCGTCAGCAGCAACGACTCATGGAGATGCAAATGCAAGGGGTTGCCAACCAGGCGCCCGTGCAAAACGTCGTGCCCGCTGCTGTACCTGCAGCTGTGCCCGGGTGTGAATCGGCGCCAGAGGCCTATTCCGTACAGCAAGATTCATATGCGCAGGAGCTCGCGTTCGACAAACGCCGCGCGCGCCGCCGCCGTTTGGGCCAGCGCCTGCGCACATTGGCGATGATCGTGCTCATCCCGTTGGGGCTTGCGGCCATCTTTCTGGCGTCGTATGCCCTCACGTGCATCCTCAACGGCGCATCGCCCAACGAGGTGCTTCAACATCTAGCGGCCCTGGGCCAGCGCCTAGGTGACGTCATAACAACCATCCGCGCCGGCTGGGAGAGCTAGCGTTTTAACGCCCGCGGCTATAAGAGAAATTTGTCTGCAAGGCAGTGAGTGATCCGTGTGTATGGCGGGGTAAGATTGATCGCGGTTTTGATTGGTGCTCGATTGGGTTTGTTGGGCGGAGTTTATGTCTGCTATTGATATTGTGCTTGTTGTGATCGCCTTGGTGGCGGTGGGGGTTGCTGTGGCTTGCGCCATCCAGCTCAAGAGCCTGCGTGCCGAGTTGCGGGAGCGTGGCGACAGTAGCGCGGAAACGCTGGCAGCACTTGAGCAGGCCAACAACGCGCTCGATGCCCTGAACGTCGCGCTGGCTGAAACCCGCCGCACGGCCAATGCCATCGCGCAGCAGCAGACGACCGATGCGGCCGTGGAGCAGCAACGTTACCTGGCCATCGCACGCGAGTTCTCGCAAGCTGGTGACCGTATGGATGACCTGCGCCGCGAGACGGCCCAGCAGCTCGGCGCCAACCGCGAGGGCATCGAGCATCGCCTGGACAAGGTGCGCGAGACGGTCGATGCTCAGCTGAGCGCCATCCGCAAAGACAACAACGTGCAGCTCGATCAGGTGCGCGCGACGGTGGACGAGAAGCTCTCTCGCACGCTCAATGACCGACTGTCGGCATCGTTTAAGCAGGTGAGCGACCAGCTCGAGGCCGTGTACAAGGGTCTGGGCGACATGCAATCTATCGCCACCGGCGTGGGCGACCTTAAACGCGTGCTGGGCAACGTGAAGGCGCGTGGTATTTTGGGCGAGGTGCAGCTGGGCGCGATCCTGGCGGACATCCTTACGCCCGACCAGTATCTGGAAAACGTCGCCACCAAGCCCGGCGCCTCGGAGCGCGTTGAGTTTGCCGTCAAGCTGCCGGTAGACGAGGGAGACCCCGTGCTGCTGCCAATCGACTCCAAATTCCCGGGCGATGCGTATGAGCATCTGCTCGACGCCCAGGAGTCGGGCGACGCGGAGGCCGTCGCCGCCGCGCGCAAGACGCTCGACACCATGGTCAAGCGCGAGGCTAAAGACATTTGCGAAAAGTACCTGAGTGTGCCGGCAACGACCAACTTTGGCATCATGTTCGTGCCGTTTGAGGGACTGTACGCCGAGATCGTCAGCCGCCCCGGGCTTATCGAGACCCTGGGCCGCGACTATCACGTCAACGTAGCCGGTCCCAGCACCATGGCCGCCATCCTCAACAGCCTGCAGATGAGCTACCAGACGTTTAAGCTGCAAAAACGCACCGACGACGTGCTGCGTGTGCTTTCCGCCGTCAAGGCCGAGCTGCCGCGCTATCAGGCGGCGCTGCGCCGCGCCCAGCAGCAGATCGAGACCGCGGGCAAGACGGTCGAGGGCATCATCACCACGCGCACCAACGTTATGGAGCGCAAGCTCAAGGATATCGACGCGCTGGAAGATGCCGAGGAGGCCGACGAGGTCTTGGGGCTCACGTCTGCGGGCCTGCTTGCAGGGCAAGAAGACGAGGACTAGCCGCACCTGACGGCGGGGCGTCTGCGCAGGCGCGGGGCGCAGCGCTTCTCGCATCGCACTTGCCTAAAGCGCACTTTAATGTGCAACAATGGTGTTTCGCCCTATCAGATGCGAAAGGAAGCCCATGTCTCAGAGAAGCACCAGTCCGCTCAAACGCTCAACCGTGCGTCGCACGCTGCAGCGTTTTTGGGACGTCACGCGCACACAGCCGCTGATCGTCTTTCTCTCGGTGTTCTCGTCGGCGGGCTACATCTTTTTGCTGACGTTTGCCAATACCTATGTGATGGCCCTCATTGTCGACCGCGTTCAAGCCGGTCCCGTGGCGGGTGACCAGGTGTTTGAGGTCTTCGGCCCCTATATCCTGGCGCTCGTACTCGTTAACCTGGTGGGTCAGATCCTCTCCAAGCTACAGGACTACACCGTCTACAAGCTCGAAATCGCAGGCAACTATCACCTGGCGCGTCTGTGCTTCGACACGCTCTCCAACCAATCCATGACATTTCACACCAGCCGTTTTGGCGGATCGCTCGTTAGCCAGACGAGCCGTTTTATGAGCGGCTATACGGGACTGGTGGACGTGACGGTGTATTCGCTCATTCCCACCATCACCTCGGTCGTCTGCACGGTGGCGGCACTCGCCCCGGTGGTGCCCACATTTACTGTGATCCTGGTGGGCATCATGGTCGTCTACATTGCGTTTGTCTGGCTTATGTACAAGCGCATCATGCCGCTTTCGGCCGCGACGTCCGCCGCGCAAAACAAGCTCTCGGGCGTGCTGTCCGACGCGGTCACGAACATCCTGGCCGTCAAGACCTGCGGGCGCGAGGACTTTGAGCACGATCTGTTCGATGCCGCCGACCGCGCCGCGCGCGATGCTGAGACGGTATCGATGCACGCCATGATGCAGCGCAACTTTACGACCTCGGGCCTTATCGTCATCACCATGGCCGTGGTGAGCGTGTTTGTGGCGGGCGGCAACGCGTGGTTTGGCATCTCGGCCGGCGCGCTCGTCATGATCTTTACCTATACGTACAACCTCACCATGCGTCTGAACTACGTGAGCTCCATGATGCAGCGTATCAACCGCGCGCTGGGTGACGCTGCCGAGATGACGCGCGTGCTGGACGAGCCACGTTTGGTGGCAGACGACCCGGACGCCCCTGAGCTCAAAGTGACCGAGGGCGCGATTGATTTTGAGCACCTGAGCTTTGCGTACCGTGACGCTGCGGCGGGTGAGAGCGTGTTCGATGACCTGACGCTTCATGTGGCGGCGGGCCAGCGCGTGGGCCTGGTGGGCAAATCGGGCTCGGGTAAGACGACGCTCACCAAGCTGCTGCTGCGCCTGGACGATGTTCAGGGCGGCCGCGTACTCGTGGACGGTCAGGATGTCTCGCGCTGCACGCAGCAGAGCCTGCGCCGCCAGGTTGCCTACGTTCCGCAGGAGGCGCTGCTGTTCCACCGCTCCATTCGCGAGAATATCGCCTACGGCCGCCCCGACGCCACCGACGAGCAAATTCGTGAGGCGGCGCGCCTGGCCAATGCCCTGGAGTTTATCGACCGCCTGCCCCGTGGCTTTGACACCATGGTGGGCGAGCGCGGCGTCAAGCTCTCGGGCGGCCAGCGTCAGCGCGTGGCTATCGCCCGCGCCATCCTAACCGACGCGCCGATTCTGGTGCTCGATGAGGCGACCTCTGCCCTCGACAGCGAGTCCGAGGCTCTGGTGCAGGAGGCGCTCGAAAATCTGATGCGTGGACGTACCTCCATTGTGGTGGCGCACCGCCTGTCCACCGTGGCGGCGCTCGACCGCATCGTGGTGCTGGCCGATGGTGAGATCGTCGAGGACGGCACGCATGCGCAGCTTGTCGAGGCGGGCGGCGAGTATGCAAGCCTGTGGAGCCGCCAGACCGGCGCATTTTTGGAAGCGTAACGACCCTATACGTGGGACAATTGTGCTCATAAGTTTATTGTGCCGTTGAGCCGAGGAGTCGTTATGCCACGCGAGACCAATGCCGCCAAGCGCGAGCGCGCCATCGAGGTGTGTGAGCGCCTCAACCGTCGCTATGGCCCGGTCGAGTGCTTTTTGGACCACGAGAATCCCTTCCGCCTGCTGATCGCGGTGCTGCTTTCGGCGCAAACGACCGATATGCAGGTCAACAAGGTGACGCCGCGGCTGTTTGCCCAGTGGCCCACGCCCGAGGCCATGGCCGGGGCGAGCGTGGCTGACGTGGCGGACACCATCAAGTCACTCGGCTTCTACAAGAGCAAAGCCAAGCATGCCGTCGAGGCCGCGCAGATGATCGTCGCCGACTATGGCGGCGAGGTGCCGGCCGACATGAAGGAGCTCGTCAAGCTGCCGGGCGTGGGGCGCAAGACGGCGAACATCGTGCTCAACGTGGGGTTTGGCATTGTCGAGGGCATTGCGGTCGATACGCACGTCAACCGCATCGCGCATCGCCTAATGCTGAGTCCCAAGACGCATGCCAAGGAGCCGCTCAAGACCGAGCGGGATCTGCTCAAGATTCTGCCGCACGAGTATTGGGAGTCGGTCAACCATCAGTGGATCACCTTTGGTCGCGAGATCTGCGACGCCCGCAAACCCAAGTGTGACGAGTGCCCGCTGGCAGATTTGTGCCCCAGCGTGCGCGTAGCGGGGTAGGGCGGAACGCATCTTCGTCTGGCGTTTTTTGCGGGGCTAGGTTTGCCCTTGAGCCGGAGTCCTCTCCATGCGCTACCATGACAGACAATGTATTTGACGTACGACCTGCCGAGCTTGCCCCGGCGGGCTTTTGGCGTTGCAATGCCGGAGGAACAGCATGCTCATTCACCGTATAGCCGCGCAGCTCTACACTGCCGAGGCACTGCAGACCGTCGAGGCCGGGCTCGATGCCGGCGAGGACGTGACGCTGGCCGTGTCGCAGTCGGGTCGCACGCTTATGGCGGCAGCCCAGTTTGCGCGTCGCCCGCGCCCCACGGTCTACATTGTGAGTGGCGAGGATGCGGCCGATCGCGCCGCACGCAGTCTGGCCGCCTATGTGGGCCTGGCGCACGTGTGCCGCTTTCCCGAGCGCAAGGACTACCCTTGGCGCGAGCAGGCGCCCGACGACGCCGTGGTAGCCCAGCGCTGCGAGGCGCTCGGGCGCATCGTGCGCGGGGACAACTGCATCATGGTCGCCTCCGCTCGCGCACTGCTGCGTTGCGTGCCGCCGGTCGAGAGCCGCTATTGGGAGTCCACTACTTTTACGGTGGGCGAGGAGATTCCCTTCGACGAGGTGCCGCAGCGCCTGGTGGGCATGGGCTACGCCAATGCCGGTGCCGCCGACGCGCCCGGCCTGTTCCGCGTGCACGGCGACACCGTCGAGGTGTTTCCCGCGCAGGAGAAGGCACCCGTGCGCATTGAGTTCTTTGGCGACGAGATCGACCGCATCCGTCGCATGGTGAGTTCCACGGGCCAAACCATCGGCAACGAGGACAGCATTGAGATCTTCCCCTGCCGCGAGCTGGCGCTCACCGACGAGGCAGTCCACAACATGCATGTGGCGCTCTACCGCGCCAGCCAGGACGACAGCAAGCTGGCGGCGCTGCTCGAGATGGTGGACGCGCGCATCGTCACGCCCGAGCTCGACCGCTTTTTGCCGGTGATGTACGGCCAGACCGTGAGCCCGTTGGCGCACGTGAGCGGCAAGGCACTTGTGGTCCTGTCCGAGCCGCGCTCGCTGTTCGACGACTGCCTACGTGCCTACGAGGATATCGAAGCCCGTGCCGACGAGGCGGGGATTGACCGTCTGGACGGCCTGTACGTGCGTGCCCAGCAGCTCGACTTTGGTGCTCAGCAGCGTCTGAACTACGTGAGCCTGATTCGTGCCGGCGGCGCGGTTACGGCCGAGCTCAAGATTGAGCAGCCGGCCATTGCGGGCTCGGACAATCGATTTATGACGCGCATTCAGGAGGTTGTGGGCAAGCGCTACGCTTGCGTGTTTGCCATTCCCGACCGCGGTGCGCGCGAGTCGATGGAGCTCACCTTTGGCGATGCGGGCATTACCTTTGAGGAGTCGCTGACTGCCGCCCCCGAAAACGCCGGCGTTATCGGCGACCGTGTACATGTGGCGGCGGCGGATTCTGCCGACCGCGCCGCCCGCCAGGGGGCCCATGCCTCGATTCGCGAGCGCCATGCCGACGCGCTCAACGCCCGCCCGCTCGAGGCGGGC
>NZ_QRMC01000002.1:242648-284635 GCF_003472525.1 Collinsella sp. AM10-26 | reverse complement strand
GGCGGCGGCCCAGGCTGCCGCCGGTGCCGCTGTGCCCACCATCTCGCGCGGGCGCGTGACCTTTGTGGATGCCGCTCTGCCGCAGGGCGTGGTGGTGCCCGATGCCAATCTAGCCGTGTTCTCGATCGCCGACCTCAACGCCCGCATGGATGCCAACCGTGCCCGCAGCCGCCGCAAGGTCGACATTACGCAGATCACCTTCCCCTTTAAGCCGGGCGACTACGTGGTGCACGCAACGCATGGCATCGCGCTCTTTAGCGAGATTGCGCGCCAGGAAGTGGGCGGCAAGGAGCGCGACTACTTTTTGCTGGAATATGCCGATGGCGACAAGCTCTACGTGCCGCTCGAGCAGGTCGACCGCATCACGCGCTATGTTGGCCCCGACGGCGACAAGCCGCGCCTGACTAGGCTCAATACCGCCGACTGGACGCGTGCCACCAACAAGGCGCGCAAGAACGCCAAAAAGCTGGCGTTTGATCTGGTCGACCTGTATACGCGCCGCTCGTCGATTACCGGTATCGCCTGTCCGCCCGATACGCCCGAGCAGATCGAGATGGAGGAGAGCTTCCCCTACGACGAGACGCGCGACCAGCTGGAGGCTATCGCCGACATTAAGGCCGACATGGAGGCGCCCAAGCCCATGGACCGCCTGCTGTGCGGCGACGTGGGCTTTGGCAAGACCGAGGTCGCCCTGCGCGCGGCGTTTAAGTGTGTGGACTCCGGCCGTCAGGTCATGGTGCTCTGCCCCACGACCATTCTGGCCCAGCAGCACTACGAGACCTTCTTTGAGCGCTTTGCCCCGTTTGGCCTTGAGGTCGAGGTGCTCAGCCGCTTCCGCACGCCGGCGCAGCAAAAGCGCGCGCTCAAGGCGTTTGCCGAGGGCACGATCGACGTGCTCATCGGCACGCACCGCTTGCTTTCGGCCGATGTGAACCCCAAGAACCTGGGCCTGGTGATCATCGACGAGGAACAGCGCTTTGGCGTGCAGCACAAGGAGCAGCTCAAGAACCTGCGCGAGCAGATTGATGTGCTCACGCTTTCGGCAACGCCTATTCCGCGAACCATGCAGATGGCCACGAGCGGCGTGCGCGACATGAGCCTGATCACGACACCGCCGACTGGGCGTCGTCCCGTGATCGTGCACGTGGGGGAGTACGACCCCGACGTGGTGAGTGCAGCGATTCGCCTGGAGGTGAGTCGCGGCGGACAGGTGTACTACGTGTCCAATCGCGTCAAGACCATTGACGACGCCGTGGCGCGCGTGCACGAGGCCGCGCCCGAGGCGCGCGTGGGCGTGGCGCACGGCAAGATGAGCCCGCGCGAGGTCGAGGACGTGATGATCGAGTTCGCGACCAAAAAGATCGACGTGCTCATTGCCACGACCATCGTGGAGAGCGGTATCGACAACGCGTGCGCCAACACGCTTATCATCGAGGATTCGCAGCGCCTGGGCCTGGCACAGCTCTACCAGCTCAAGGGCCGTGTGGGCCGCTCGGCTACGCAGGCCTACGCATACTTTATGTTCCCGGGCGAGCTGCCGCTTACCGAGGAGGCAACGGCGCGCCTGACCGCACTGTCCGAGTTCCAGGACCTGGGCAGCGGCATGCGCATCGCCATGCGCGACCTGGAGATTCGTGGCGCCGGCTCGCTTATGGGCGCCGAGCAGCACGGCAACCTGTCGAGCGTGGGCTTTGACCTGTTTACGCAGATGCTGGGCCAGGCCGTGGCCGAGGCGCGCGGCGACGACGATGCCGGCGTGGAGGCGGCGAACGTGGGCATTAACCTGCCGGCCGACTACTTCTTGTCCGAGGAGTACCTGCCGGCGGTGGATCAGCGCGTGCTCGTGTACCGTAAGCTCGCGGCGGCCGAGGACCTGGAGAGCATCGACGAGGTGCAGGAAGAGACTGAGGCCGCGCATGGCGAGCTGCCGTTGGCGGGACTCAACCTGTTCAACCGCGCGCGCATTCGTATTCGCGGCGAGCGCCTGGGGCTCGAGAGTGTCACGCTCAGCGGCGGGCGCATTACCTTCCTGGGCGTCGACGTGCCCAAGAAGGTGGCCTTTGAGTTCAAGACTCGCTATGGCGCGGTGAACTTCCCCAAGAGCCGCAAGCTATCGGTGCCCTACAAGGCGGGCGCCGGCGCAGGCAGCGGCCTGGGCCGCGGTCTCGACGCCAACGACGGCATCGGCCCCGTGGCGGCCGCACTCATGCTGCTGCAGCAGCTGGGTGCGAGCGACGACGACTAACAAGTAAGTCGGTGGGACAAAGTTATCAGTAGTTTTGTCCCAGGTGCGACAGTCGCATCGAGCCTGTCAACGCAAGCAACCCTGGGACAAAAACTACTGATAACTTTGTCCCACCACGTTGCGGGTCGACCCTTCGCCCCATCGAAAGGAAAGCATGTTCGGGTACATTTACAAGAAAGATGCCGCTGCTATCGCGGTTGTCCTGTGCCTTTGTCTGTGCGTGGGCAGCTTTTTCGATTATCAGATCTCGAGCGCGCTGTTTAACATCGCTAGCATGTACGGCCGCTTTATCGAGGCCGCCGGCGAGCTGCCGTTCGAGCTGACGGCGAGCATCGCGGGCGTTATGCTCGTGCGCGCGGTGCGTCCCGACTCCAGGGGGAGCAAATGGCTCGCCGTGCTCGGCATCCTTGTCAACGTCGGTCTGACTGGCTACGAGGTCGTTTCGTCCCTGCGGGTTGGCGGCAAACTTGTCGCAGCACAGTTGGTGCTGACGTTTGTGCTGGTCATCGCCGCCAACCTTATCGTCTGCCGCCTCACGCGCGACACCGATCCCAAAGAGCTCACGCGCTGGGCGTTGATGGTGCTTGCCGTGTGGGTCGCCCAGGCCGTCATCCTCAACGTGATCGTCAAGCCGCTGTGGTCGCGCCCGCGCATGCGCGTGATCGCGGTGACGCAGGGACTCGATTTTCAGCCGTGGTGGGTGATCGGTAACCCCGACAAGTGGGCCTATATCGCCGCCGGCGTGATCAAGGACGGCTTTAAGTCGTTTGCGAGCGGACACACGGCACACGCGGCGATCGGCCTTATGCTCGCCGGGCTTCCCGCGGCGACCTTTAAGGAAAAGCCGTCGCGCCGCCGCGTGGTCTTTTGGGTCGCCGCTGTGGTTGCGGCGCTCGTCGCCTTTGGTCGCATCGTGATCGGCGCGCACTTTTTGAGTGACGTGAGCTGCGGCTTTGCCCTGGTGCTGGCGCTCGAGTGCCTTGCCGCGCGCATTGCTTATCCGGGCGGCGTACAATAGCCCCATCTGAATCATCGGGTTCGTGCCCGGCTAGAGAGGATTATCATGCTCGCGTTCAACAACGACTATTCCCACGGCGCACATCCGGCAGTACTGCAGGCGCTCGTCGACACCAATATGGAGCCGCAGCCCGGCTACGGTACCGATGCACACACCGAGCGTGCCAAGCAGCTTATCCGCAAGGCCTGCCAGGCACCCGATGCCGACGTATTTTTCCTGGTAGGCGGCACGCAGGCCAACGCGACGGTGATCGATATGCTGCTCGCGCCCTACGAGGGCGTTGTTGCCGCCGAGACCGGCCACGTTGCCTGCCACGAGGCTGGTGCCATCGAGTTTGGCGGCCACAAGGTGCTTACCATTCCCGGCTACGAGGGCAAGATGCATGCCGAGGATCTCGAAAACTATATCCAGGTGTTCTACGAAAACGAGAGCTACGAGCACACGGTATTCCCGGGCGCCGTGTATGTGAGCCTGTCGACCGAGTACGGCACGCTGTACTCCAAGGCCGAGCTCGCGGCGATTCATGCGGTGTGCCAGAAGCGCCAGATTCCGCTGTTTGTGGATGGCGCCCGCCTGGCCTATGCGCTGGCAGCCGATGAGTGCGACATTACCCTGCCCGAGCTGGCGCAGCTGTGCGACGTGTTCTACATTGGCGGCACCAAGTGCGGCGCGCTTTGCGGCGAAGCCGTGGTGTTTTGCGGCATGCACGCTCCGGCACATCCCATTCCGCGCATTAAGCAGCACGGAGCGCTGCTTGCCAAGGGCCGCCTGACGGGCGTGCAGTTTGAGGCACTCTTTACCGATGGCCTGTATTTTGAGATTGGTCGCCAGGCAATCGAGACCGCGCAGGCGCTTCGTCGCGTGCTGCACGAGCGCGGCTACCAGTTCTTCTTGGAGACGCCGACCAACCAGCAGTTCGTGATTCTGCCCAACGAGGACATGGCCCGCATTCGCGAGCACGCCTCGATCGAGTACTGGGAAAAGTACGACGAGACCCACACCGTGGTACGTTTTTGCACCAGCTGGGCCACGACGCAGGAGGACATCGACGCGCTGGCGGCTGTCCTGTAGGCTGATGTAATGACGAGGGGCCGCCTTGCGCCTGGGTTTGGCGCGGGGCGGCCTTTGCTTTTGAGAGGGAAGGGTTGTATGGCCGAGATGTCCGAGCCGACGATTCGCCTCGCGACGCCCGAAGACGCGCCGGCGTTGCTTGCCATCTATGAGCCGTATGTGCGCCAGACGGCGATTACCTGCGAATACGAGGTGCCGAGCGTTGAGGAGTTCGCCGGGCGCATCGAGCGTACACTCAAGCGCTATCCGTATCTGGTGATGGAGCTGGACGGGCGTCCGGTGGGTTATGCCTACGTGAGCCCGCTCAACAGCCGCGAGGCATACGACTGGTCGGTCGAGACGTCAATCTACCTGGCGCGCGATGTGCGTCATGGTGGGCTGGGTCGCAAGCTGCACGATGCGCTCAAGCAATGCCTGGTCGCGATGGGCATCACCAACATGTGCGCGCTCATCGCCGTACCGCACGACAAAGACGACGAGTATCTGACGCACAACAGCCAGGACTTCCATGCCCATATGGGGTATCGCTTGGTGGGCGCCTTCGACCGTTGCGCCCAAAAGTTCGGCCGCTGGTACGACATGTGCTGGATGGAGCTGGTCCTAGCCGAGCGCGTCCCCAACCAACCCAAACCAACTTGGTTCCCCGACCTCCCCGCCTAAAACCACCACAATGGGGACAGGCACCTTTGTGGTGGTTTCTCTCGAAAATCGGCCCTTTTTTGGCGCGTTAACCTTAAAAACCACCACAAAGGTGCCTGTCCCCATTGTGGTGGTTTTGGTGGTGGTTAGCCGATGGGCTCGGTGTATTTGGCGCGGTCGGTGCGCTGGATACGCTTGGAGATGTGCAGCGGGCGGCCGTCGGTGTCGTAGACGTAGTCGGTGATCAGAATCAGCGCCTGCCCGCGCTCCACATTGAGCAAAAACGCCTCGTTTTGCGAGGCGTAACACACCTCAAAGGTCTTGTGCCCCTGCGCCGGCGCGCGATGGAACTCCTGGCGCAGCGCGGTGTAGAGCGATCCGTTGATATCGCGATCGATGAGCGCCTCAAAACTTGGCGGCAGATAGGTGGTCTCCAGGCACAGCGGCGCATCGTCTAGATAGCGCAGACGGACGAGCTTGACGAGCTTGCTGCCCACGGCGGCATCGAAGAACTTGGCCACATTGCCTGCGGCCTTGGCAAAGCCCGAGTCCACGGTGCGCGTGGTGGGCTTCATGCCCTGGCCCTGGATCTGCGCCGTGTAGCTCGAAAACACCAGGTTGTTCTCGTGGAGCGCCGGCGTGTCAGCCACAAAGGCGCCGCGCCCGCGCTCGGTGCGAACCAGGCCCTCGTCGACGAGCACCTTAAGGGCATGGCGCACGGTGCTGCGCGACAGCCCCGATTCGTCCATGAGCTCCATCTCGGACGGCAGCTTGTCTCCGCAGGCGTAGATGCCGGCGGCGATGCGGTCGCGCAGCATGCCCGCCAAGCGCTCGTATTGGGCCAGTTTCTTTTTAGATGAAGCGCTCATGTGATTAACCTGTATCTAACCTGTATGCTTGCCTAATCAAGCATGTATCCAATTCAACAACAAAACCGCTGGTAACGAGTATTTATATACCGTATCAGCAAAATATCTAAGACAAATATAGCATACAACTAGTCGACATCGCTAAAACATGTATGTAACTTGTATGCCATCAAGAGCATCAAATGAGAAGAAAGGCTGATGCACGATGACTACTCAGGAACAGGTTAAGGATGTCGTCTCCCAGGTTTTGGCTGACAAGGCAGACAAGGGCGGCATCAAGCGCGTTGTGTGGATTGGCGCCGGCGGATCCAACGGCGGCAACTATCCTGCCCAGTACTTTATGGAGCACGAGGCTACGCAGGTCGTGAGCTCCAGCTACACCAGCAACGAGTTCGTGCACGCCACCCCGGCCTACGTCAACGAGAACACCCTGGCCGTCGTCGTTTCCATGCGCGGCACCAAGGAGACCATTGTCGCCGCTCAGGTCGCTAAGGACCACGGCGCCAGCACCATCGCCATCTATGTTGACGAGTCCGCCCTCACCGAGGTCTGTGACTACAAGATCCAGTACGACAGCCTGGCCGTCGACGAGTCCTGCATGGGCCGCACCAACTCCGCCGTTGTGACCATGATCGCTATGGAGCTTACGCAGCAGACCGAGGGCTATGCCGAGTACGAGACCGCTATGGCAGCCTTCGACCTGGTCGATCCTATCTATCGCAAGGCCGTTGAGTACACCCGTCCGCTCGCTGCCAAGTGGGCCGAGCAGAACGCTGACAAGCCCTGCATCAACGTCATGGCTCAGGGTCCGCTCTTTGGTGCCGCCTATGTCTTTAGCATCTGCAACGTGCAGGAGATGCTGCAGATCGACTCCTGCACCATCAACACCTGCGACTTCTTCCACGGCCCCTTCGAGATCCTGGACAAGCGCACCTCGCTGTTCCAGCTCATCAGCGTCGGCCGCAGCCGCTGCAACGACGAGCGCGGCATCCGCTTTGTCAACCAGTACGGTGGCGAGCGCGTCTATCAGCTCGATGCCAAGGAGCTCGGCCTCAACGACATCAAAGACAGCGTGAGCGAGTACTTCAACCACCTGATCTTTGCGCCGATCCTCAACAACGTGTACATGCGTGCACTCTCTGCCGTTACCCACAAGGACTACATGACGCGCCGCTACATGTGGAAGCTGGACTACTAGGAGTTACGCGGTTTTACCAAACCGCGTAACGGCTCGACGCTGCGCTGTCCGTCCTCTACCTGCGGCGGGTCACTCATTGGGGACGTACTTAAACGACTGCCCCAAGGTGAGAGTGGATAAGCTCCCGTTTTTGGCCTGTTTGGGGGCTCAAAGTGGGAGATTATTCACTCTCGTCATTTTGCGGCAGTTGGGTGACTAGTCATCGGGGACGTTTTTGTTTGACTAGTCGTTTAAGAACGTCCCCAATGACTACACTCCTTTTGTCTAGAGATTTCCCGTTTGCCGATTTGTGTCTTGATAAATGTATATAACGACTATAACGTAGCATGAAACATACTGGAAACAAAGCCAAGGAGGCTACGTTGAAGAGAAGCAATCTGGGCTATGTGCTGGTGCTGATCGCCGCGCTTATGTGGGGCAGCATCGGAATCTTTGTAAACGGCATCTCGGCCATGGGCGTTTCGTCCCGGAGCATGGCTGCCTTTCGCTTGTTGGTCGGAGCGCTTATCTTGGCGCCGGTCCTGATGTTTATGGGCTGCCGTCCGGGTGAGGGGTCTACCGTGGCTCAGGGTCCGCTGGCCCTGTTCAAGGCAAGCCCTAAAGAGCTTGTTCCCTGCGCGCTTGTCGGTATCGTCGGTTTGGCCGCCGCCAACACCTGCTATTACGAGTGCATGGGCGAGGTGGGCATGTCCACGGCCTCGGTGCTGCTCTACACCTCGCCGGTGTTTGGCGTCGTGCTCGGCCGCGTGCTTTATCGTGAGGACGTGACCCCTAACAAGCTTGTTGCCATCGCTTTTAACATAGGTGGCTGTGTACTTGCAGTGACCAATGGCGACCTTTCCGGTTTCCATTTTTCGGTTTGGGGCGTCACGTCGGGCGTGATTGCGGGCCTTTGTGGTGCGTCGCTCGCGGTGTTTAGCCGAATAGCAACCAAGACGGTCCACCCGCTGGCCGTTACGTTTTGGGGCTTTGTTTTTGGCGGTGCGGTTATGGCAGCTATCGCGGCTCCGTGGCCGGATGTCGCCGTGGCAATGTCGCCACAGCTGCTGCTGCTGTTCCTTGGCTTTGGACTCATCCCCACAGCCGTGGCTTACATCTTATATATGCAGGGTCTATCCATGGGGCTCGAGACGTCGAAAGTTCCCGTCGTAATGTCATTCGAGACAGTCGTCACCGTACTGCTGGGCATTGGTATCTACGCGGAGCCCGCCGGCACGATCAAAGTATTGGGCATTGTCTTGGTGCTCGTGTCCATCGTGATCATGAATACGGATTTTACCATGCTGCGCAACACTACCTTTGTCGGCCATGTTATTGAGAGCATGACCTTTAAGCCCAATGCGTGGTGGACGGAGAAATCGCAGGATATGGATCTCTTCAAGGAGCGCACGGGCATCGCGCTGGAACCCACCGTGCAGGAAAGCCCCTGGTATTTCGTGCGATAGAGGCAGTGTAAGCCCTTGGGGAACGTAACTGAGCGGGACTGTCCAACGAGCTACGGCGCTTTCGTTTCCAGTCAGTTAAACCCGCGAACGGTCGATATTTGGCCGTGAGTGGTTCTTATAATAATTATCAATATTCGCAACGTATAAGACGTTATAATGACCATAACGAAAAGGAGGAGGCAAGATGAATCAGATCATTCTCGCATCTCATGGCGGCCTGGCCGCAGGCGCCAAAGACACGCTCGAGATGGTTCTCGGCGACGTGTCGAACGTCCACGTCGTGTCGCTTGCTCGTGACGACAAGGAGCCCATCACCAATAAGGTGGACGCTCTGATCGCCACGTTCAACGCGGACGACACCGTCTATGTGCTGACCGATATGCTCGGCAGCTCGGTCAACAACAGCATGGTCGAGCTTTCCCGCAACGGTGCAGCATTCACGGTGATCAGCGGTTTCAACATTCCGCTGGCACTGACGCTTGCTATGAGCCCCGTCCCCGTCACGGGCGCCGAGCTCGCGGCCCTCATCAACGAGGCCCGCACCGGTCTGACCAACCCCAACGCGCCGATCGAGGCTGCCGTGGCCCCCACTAAGAAGGCCAAGGCGCCCCGTCACAGCTCCGGTCCCGCCAAGATCGTCCTCGCACGTCTTGACTACCGTCTGCTGCACGGCCAGGTCGTCTTTACCTGGACCACCAAGGTTCAGGCCGAGCGCATCATCGTCGTCGACAACGCTGCCGCCAACGATGACATCAAGAAGGGTGCTCTAAAGTTGGCCAAGCCCCAGGGCGTGCGCCTGAACGTCTTCACCGTCGAGCGTGCCCTCGCCAAGATGGACAAGCTCAACACCCTCGGCGAGCGCGTCATGTTCGTCTTTGGCAACACGGCCGAGATGCTGCAGTTCTGCCAGGGTTACAAGCTCGACGCCATCAACCTGGGCGCCACCGCCAACCACGACGGTGCCGATCAGGTCGGCGGCAAGGACAGCTCCGTCTTCTTCGACGCCACCCAGAAGGCCGACGTCAACCAGCTGCTCGACATGGGCATCAAGCTCTACGTCCAGCAGACCCCCACGTATCAGAGCGTCGACATCGACGCCAAGCTGTAATCAACCAGGCTTTTGCCTGACTGAAAGGAGAAGGGTATGAATACGTTCATCAGTGCGGTGCTCGTCGGCCTCGTCGGCGTGTTCTGCATGTGGGACTCCCGCCTGCTCGGTCGTCTTAACTTCGAGCAGCCCCTCGTTGGCGCCACGCTCGTCGGTCTGCTGCTGGGCGATGTGCCCACCGGCCTTGCCGTCGGTGCCGCCGTCGAGCTCGTGTCCATGGGCCTGGTGCAGGTCGGCGCCGCCGTTCCGCCCGATATGGTCCTGGGCGGCATCGTGGCAGCTGCCTTCGCGTGCCTGACCGATGCTTCCGCCGAGACCGCCATGACGATCGCCATCCCGGTCGCCGTCCTAGGTCAGCTCCTCGGCATCGTGTTCCGTTCCATCATCGCCGCCCTCACCCATGTGGCCGATAGCGCGATCGATAACGGCAAGTTCAAGACCGCCTACCGCATGCACATCTGCGCCGGCTCCGGTCTGTACGCCATCATGTACTTCCTGCCGATCTTCCTGGCCGTCTTTGTCGGTACCGACCTGGTCCAGGCCATCGTCAACATGGTTCCCGAGTGGCTGTCCACTGGTCTGAACGTCTCGACCAAGATCATGACCGCCTACGGTCTGGCCCTGCTGCTCACCATGATGATCAAGAAGGGTATGACCCCGTTCCTGTTCATCGGCTTCCTGCTCGCCGCCTACCTCAACCTGTCCGTCATCGCGGTCGCTCTGATCGGTGTGTGCCTGGCTATCGTCTTCATGGGCTTCAAGTTCAATGGCTCCCATGCAGCCGCCGGTGTCGATTCCGACTACGATCCGCTCGAAGACGACGAAGACTAAGGAGGAACACACTATGGCAACCGCAACCAAGGACGTGTCCCTGAACAAGAAGGTCAGCCAGTTCTTCTGGCGCTCCTGGGCCATCCAGGCCTCTTGGAACTACGAGCGTCAGATGAACATGGGCTTCCTCTACGGCATGGTCCCCACGCTCGATCGCCTCTATCCGGACGAGTCCGACCCCAAGCAGCTCGCTGCTAAGAAAGAGGCTTACCACCGTCACATGGCGTTCTACAACTGCACCCCGCAGACGAGCGCTTTTGTCCTAGGCCTCGCCGCCTCCATGGAGGAGGAGTACGCCAAGGATCCCGAGAACTTCGATCCCGATTCGATTAACGCGGTCAAGACCTCCCTCATGGGCCCGCTTTCCGGCATCGGTGACTCCTTCTTCCAGGGCACCATCCGCGTTATCGCCTTTGGCCTGGGCGTTCAGCTGGCTCAGCAGGGCTCCATCATGGGCCCGATCCTGGCCATGCTCATCTCCATCGTGCCCTCCGTGCTGATCACGTGGTTCGCTGCCAAGATCGGCTACCAGGGCGGCCATGAGTACCTGAGCAAGCTCCAGGGCGGCGACCTCATGGAGAAGCTCATGTATGTCTGCGGCATCGTGGGTCTTATGTCCGTGGGCGGCATGATCGCTACGCTGATCGGCGCCACCACCCCGCTGCAGTTTGCTGAGGGTACCGTCGTTATCCAGGACATCCTGGACGGCATGATGCCCCAGATGATCTCCCTTGGCCTCACCGGCCTTATGTACTGGCTCATCAAGAAGAACGTCAACACCGGTTGGCTTCTCGTGATCGCCATCGTGGGCGGCATCGCCCTCTCCGCGGCCGGCATCCTGGCCTAGTCGCGACCCAGCGTCTAACCGCTTTCCCCCGGGGGCCTGCCTGGCATCCCATACCCCAGGCAGGCTTCCATCCCTAAATGTGTCAAAGGGACAGTCCCTTTGTCGCATCCTCAACGGGCCGGCGACTCGGTCCTAACCACGGTAACCCTGCGAGCGTCCGGCAATGTGACGCCGCAAAAATTCGAAAGGAATGTGTCAGATGTACGAGATCGACCTTAACCTCCCTAAGCAGATCGTCGCTGACGTCCTGTCCAACCACGAGATTCACAGCGTCGCCTTCGTCGGCTGCGGTGCTTCTATGTCCGATCTTTACCCCGCCAAGTACTTCCTGGCCAACAACACGGACAAGCTGAACGTTCAGATCTTCACCGCTAACGAGTTCAACTACGACACGCCTTCTTGGGTCAACGAGCACACCTTCGTGATCACCTGCTCCCTCGGTGGCTCCACGCCCGAGACCGTCGAGGCCAACAAGACCGCCAAGAAGCACAACTGCCCGGTCGTCTCCCTCACCAACAAGGCTGGCTCCGCTCTGACCGTCGACGCCGACCACGTCATCGTCCACGGCTTCCACGCCAACTACGCTGCCAAGTGCGAGAAGCCCGGCTATGCCATCGCCCTTGCTCTCGAGATCCTTCAGCAGACCGAGGGCTATGACCACTACGAGGACATGATCACCGGCCTCACCAACGTCTTTGAGCTCTGCGAGAACGCCGCTCAGTCCGCCAAGGGCCTCGCCAAGCAGTTCGCCCAGGACTTCAAGGACGACGAGATGATCTACTTCATGGCCTCCGGTGCCTCCGAGAAGATGGCTTATTCTCACGCCGCCTTCCTGTTCACCGAGATGCAGTGGATCGACGCCGCCGCCTACAACACCGGCGAGTACTTCCACGGCCCGTTCGAGGTTTCCACCGAGGGTAAGCCCTACGTCTTCTTCATGTCCGACGGTGCCACCCGTCCGATGGACGCTCGCGCCCTCACCTTCCTGCAGCGCATGGGCGCCAAGGTCGCTCTGATCGACTCCAAGGACTACGGTCTGGCCGACGCCGTGCCGGCAAGCGTCGTCACCTACTTCAACCCGCTGCTGCACCTCGCCGTTATGCGCGAGTACGGCAACCAGATCGCCGAGGCCCGTCAGCACCCGCTGACCATGCGTCGCTACATGTGGAAGCTTTCCTACTAATCACAAGTAAGTAGACCTTACGGGTTGATTGAGAGGGGATGGGGTTTTGCCCCGTCCCCTTTTTGCTCTGGGGAGGGCGTGTGCGCACGCGCCGCAAAACCCCAGATAAAACCTACCAAAATAAACCTGTCCCTTTTTGGCAAGTGGGAGGAGATGCGTATGATCAAGGCGGTGCTGTTTGATATGGACGGCGTGCTGGTCGATACCGAGTGGTTCTACAATCGTCGCCGCGTGGCGTTTATGGAAGAGAAAGGGTTCCACTTTGACGAGATCCCCGATCTTTCGGGGTCTAACGAGCCCGCCATTTGGAAGTCGCTGGTGCCCGACGATGCTGAGCTGCGCGAGCGCCTGCGCGTGGAGTACAAGCAGGTCTACAGCCCGGTCCATCCCGTTCCGTATGCCGAGCTGCTCAACGAGCAGACGGAGCCGGTGATGCGTGAGCTGCACGAGCGCGGCGTGAAGTGTGCCATCGCGAGCTCGTCCTACCGTGAGCTCATCGACGAGCTGGTGGAGATTGCCGGTATCGCCGACGTGCTGGACTACACCATCAGCGGCCATGAGTGCAGTGCGTTTAAGCCCGACCCCGAGATCTATTTGCGCGCCATGGAGGCGTTGGGTGTTGAGCCGGCCGAGTGCCTGGTTATCGAGGACTCGCCTATGGGCATTGAGGCCGGCAAGCGCTCCGGCGCCCGCGTCCTGGCGCTGCGTCCGCACGAGGGCGTCAACCTGGACCAGTCCGCCGCCGACACCATCATCGACAACCTGGCCGACATTTTGGCCGCTTTGTAGCGTCGATCCACCACGAGTAGTACAGATTCGCACGTCTTTTGCGGCGGATTGGCTTAATTTGGCTTGGATTTTGATTCGTTTGACTTCGACTCAGACTAAGTGAGTAGACTTTTTGGCACATGCCGAGCACAAAGCGTATCTGCTTTAGTAAAACCGCAGGTCACAGAGGTGGCAGTTTTTGGTGTGCTCGGCAGATCGTAAAAAGTCTACTCACTTAGAATTTGGCTCTTTGGTTGGGGAGCTGCTGGCTCGTTTTGGTTGTCGAGAGAGGGTTAATTGAAGCGCCCACTCGCGCTCCATGCTACAATCGCCGGCATGCCCCACAATTACATCTGCCTTCGAAAGGAGCCTACGTGGCGAACGCCATCGATCAGCTCACGGACCGCGTGCTCGTGCTCGGCCGCCTCACCATCGTCCGCCGCGCCATTACTGCCGTGGCGGTCACGATTTCCGCCATTCTTCAGACATTTCTGATCCAGGCGTTCATTCAGCCCGCCGACCTGCTACCGAGCGGTCTCACCGGCGTCGCCGTCTTACTCGATCGCGTTACCTCGCTTGGCGGCGTTCACATCGACATCTCGCTCGGCATGCTGGCGCTCAACATCCCCGTGGCGCTTCTGTGCTGGAGCGGCATCAGCAAGCGCTTCGTCATCTTCTCGATGATGCAGGTCGTGCTCTCGTCGTTGTTCCTCAATATCTTTCACTTCGCCCCGTTTTTGGGCGACAAGATCATGCTCATCATTTTTGGCGGCGTGGTCTCGGGCCTGGGCGCTGCCATCGCGCTTAAGTCCGGCGCATCCACCGGCGGTACCGACTTTATCGCTCTGTGGGTCTCCAACCACACGGGCAAGACCATCTGGGGCGTCATCTTTGGTTTTAACTGCTTTATCCTGGCGATCTTTGGCTTTATGTTTGGCTGGGACAACGCGGCGTACTCCATTGTGTTTCAATTTATTTCGACCAAGACCATCGACAGCTTCTATCGCCGCTACGACCGCGTGACGCTGCAGATCACGACGCGCGAGGCAGATGAGGTCATGACCGCCTATGTCAATCACTTTCAGCACGGCATTAGCTGCGCCGAGGTCATTGGCGGATACAGCCGCGAAAAGATGTACCTGCTGCACACCGTTGTCTCGACCTACGAGAGCCAGGATATCGTCAAGCTGGTGTGCGACGTCGACCCCGGCGCCGTGATCAATGTGTTCCACACGCTTAACTTTGTGGGCGGCTGGTGGGGCGGTCATGTCGACGAGCCCATGCCTACGGCCGTGCCCGATCCCGACAAGCCCGCGCGCATGGCCAGCAGGCAGGCCCGTCTGCACGATCAGGAAAGCTTGCAGCAGGACGACGGCAAGTAAAGATTTGCTGTATGCGGTGTATCGTTTTATCAAGCTGAGGTAACATATAAAAAGACGTTATATACGTATTAGTTATTTCGATATTTTGATAAGAGTGATCAGATATGCCAGCGCCCAAAAATGCACCGCTTTACCAGCAGATTTACGACGAGATCAAGGAAGCGATCGAGAAAGGCGTTTATGCACCTAAGGAGCGCATCCCGTCCGAGCTTGAGCTTGCCGAGCAGTACGAGGTGAGCCGCATTACGGTGCGCCGCGCCGTCGAGGAGCTGTGCTCCGATGGCTACCTGGTTAAGCAACAGGGTCGCGGCACCTTTGTTTCCACGCCGCACATCAACCGCCAGTTCCATGCCTCGACGTTGCAGACGTTTTCCGCGCTATGTGCCGACAACGGCATGAAGGCCGGCGCGCACGTGGTCGATCGCCAGATTGTGCCGGCGCGTCAAAACGAGATGGAGTTCTTTGGCCTGCAGAAGGACGCGCTGCTGCTGCATATCAAGCGCGTGCGTACGGCCGATGGCGAGCCCATATTTGAGGAGAATATCTTTGTGCCGTTTGACGCCTACCGTGAGCTGTTGACGGCCGATCTTGAGGACAAGTCGATTTTTGCCGAGGTCGAGCGTGTTGGTGGAACGCCGATTGTCTCGGTTGGCTACCGTACGGTCGAGGCCGTTCGAGCTAACGTCGAGCAGGCGGCCGAGCTGGGCATTGCTCCGCACGATCCGCTGCTCAACCTGCGTGCCGGCTTTACCGGTCCCAACGGCGAGCCGGTCCTGATGGGTAAGCAGTACTACGTGGGATCGCGCTACGTTATGGTGATGTAGTTCGGGATAGAAAACGAGAGTGGATAATCTCCCGTTTTAGGTCCGGTGGCGGCCTTAAAGTGGGAGATTATCCACTCTCGTTCGTCGGGTGTCCAAAAATCCACTCTCGTTCCTTTCGGAACGCGTTGCTCGTGGCTAGCGGCAGCTCGGCGCTGGTCCGCGTGGCGGCGTATAATCGGCGGCAGAGGATTCTGACGTTAGGAAACCATGACCGATAGCATGCAGCAGATGGCGCTCGACACGCTCGGCGCCTATTTTGGCTACACCTCGTTTCGCCCGGGGCAGGACCGCATGGTCGATGCGATCCTTGGCGGCCGCGACGCGCTGGGCGTTATGCCCACGGGCGCCGGCAAGTCCATTTGCTACCAGGTGCCCGCGCTCATGCTGCCTGGCATCACCTTTGTGGTGAGCCCGCTGCTGTCGCTTATGGAGGACCAGACCCGCGCGCTGCTCGCGGCGGGTGCGCGCCCCAGCTATCTCAACTCCAGCCTTACTCCGGCCCAGCAAAACACCGTGCTCAAGCGGGCGCGCGAGGGTCTCTACCAGCTTATGTACGTGGCGCCCGAGCGCCTGCTCGAGCCGCGCTTTTTAGCCTTTGCGCAGGAGGCCGCGGCGGACGGCGGCATCGGCGTGCCGCTCGTGGCCATTGACGAGGCCCACTGCGTAAGCCAATGGGGCCAGGATTTCCGCCCCGCCTACCTGCAGATTCGCGAGTTCATCGATTCCCTGCCGCAGCGCCCCATCGTGGCGGCCTTTACCGCTACGGCGACCGAGCGCGTGCGCGCGGACATTCAGCAGATGCTCGGCCTGCGCGACCCGGCCACGGTCGTGACGGGCTTCGACCGCAAGAACCTCTACTTTGGCTGCGAGGAGATGGGCGACAAGGCTAAGGCCGCCTGGGTGCGCGACTACGTAATCGCGCATTCGAGCGAGAGCGGCATCGTGTATTGCTCGACCCGCAAGACCGTCGATGCGCTCGCCGGCGAGCTTGCCGAGGCACTGGGTCCCAGCGGCATTCGCGTGGGCCGATACCATGCCGGCATGGGCAACGACGCCCGTCGCCAAAGCCAGCGTGCCTTTATCGACGACGATATCCAGGTGATGGTTGCCACCAACGCCTTTGGCATGGGCATCGACAAGCCCAACGTGCGCTACGTCATCCATAACAACGTGCCCGAGAGCATCGAGGCCTACTATCAGGAGGCGGGTCGCGCCGGCCGCGATGGCGATCCTGCCAGCTGTCACCTGCTGTGGAATGGCAACGATTTTCGCATGCGCCGCTTTTTGATCGACCGCGGCGATGCGGCCGACGAGGCGCTCGACGATGAGCAGCGCGCGTGGGCGTTCCAGAATCGATATCGCCTGCTCAGTCAGATGGAAGGCTACTGCAATACCACCGGCTGCCTGCGCGAATACATGCTGCGTTACTTTGGCGACGAGGCCGCGGCCGAGCATGCGGCCGTAGGTGGCACCGCCTCGGATGACGCCGAGGGCTGCGGCAACTGCAGCAACTGCCTTACGCAGTTCGAGGTCGAGGACGTCACCGATATGGCCCGCGCCACCGTGCGCTATGTGGCCACGCGGCCCATGCGCTTTGGCAAGTCGCTCATCGCCGATGTGCTTCACGGCGGCAACACCGAGCGCATTCGCCAGATGCATCTGGACGAGGGTCGCGGCTATGGTGAGCTGTCGAGCGAATCGGTCGGGCGCATCAAGGACATCATCGGCCAGCTGTGCGGCCGCGGTTATTTGGCCACCTCGCAGGGGCAGTACCCGGTCGTGGGCCTGGGTCCGCGTGCCGGCGAGGTCGAGGACGAGGCGTTTGCCTTTACCGTTAAGCGCCGTGCGTCCAAGCGCAAGGCCTCGGCCCGCGTTCGCCGTGCGGTGGATCTGCTGCGCGAGGAGGCCGAGCTGGATCAGCGCCCGCGCGTGGGCGACGATGCCGAGCTATTCGAGCGCCTGCGTGCCCTGCGCAAGGAAATCTCGACCGAGCTGGAGATGGCGCCGTACATGGTCTTTTCCGACAAGGCCCTGCGCGGTCTGTGTCGCCTGCGTCCGCAGACGCGCGACGAGCTTATCCAGGTCAACGGCATCGGCGAGAAAAAGGCAGACGCCTTTGGCGAGCAGTTTATGGCGGCGATTGAAGAGTTTGAGTCCGAGCATGCGCGAGATGGAGCGTAACGATGGCAACTGACGATAAAACCGAGCGTGCCGACGTGTCCGCCGTGCCGCTGTACCAGCAGGTCATGGACGACCTAAAGGGCGAGATTGCGCGCGGCGTGTACGCGCCCGGCTCGCGCATTCCTTCCGAGATGGAGCTTGCGAAGTCCTACGGCGTGGGGCGCATTACCGTGCGCCGCGCCATCGAGGAGCTGTCGCGTGCGGGGTATCTCAACCGCCAACAGGGGAGGGGCACCTTTGTGTGCGCCCCCAAGCTCAAACGCAAGATTCGCCAGAAAGGCGATGTCCAGAGCTTTACCGAGGGCTGCGCCGCCAACGACATGGTGGCCGGAGCACGCTTGGTGTCGCGCACGGTGGTCGCGGCGACGCGCGAGGACGCGGCTTTTTTTGGCGTGGAGCCCGGCTGCGAGCTTATCGTGGTCGAGCGCGTGCGCACGGCAGATGGCGTGCCCGTCATGCTCGAGAACAACGCCTTTGTGCTGGCCGATCATCCCTACCTGCAGACGCTTGCCGACGAGGGCCTTGCCGATAACTCGATCTTTGCGTTCGTTGCCGAGCATTCGGGCCGCGCACCGCTCAAGTCCGACCCCTGCACCGTGGAGATTGCGCTTGCCGATGCTCAGGCGGCCCCGCTGCTGGAGGTGCCGGTCGGCGAGCCGCTCTTCTATATGGAGGCTTACTTTACCGATGCGGACGGGCTGCCCCTGCTGCTCGGGCGTCAAAAGATCGTGGGCTCGCGCTACTTGTTTGACATCTAACGCCCATAGACAGAACAACATAGAACAAATTTGCTGAAACGACTTCACCTGTGACAGCTCGCATGCTATAAATAGGACAACATAGAACGATCGCAGGTACGAGCTATCGTCGTTCAAAGCCGCCACACAAGGAGGAGCGTCACGGTGAACGCACACGATCTGATTCAGGAAATTATCGAGCGCAAGGGTAAGATCGAGAACGTCTTTTGGATCGCCTGTGGCGGTTCGATGATCGACCTGATGCCGGCCAACGAGCTGCTCAAGCGCGAGGCCACCACGTTTGCCTCGACGGTCTACACCGCGCGCGAGTTTTGCCTGATGGCCCCCAAGAGCCTGGGGCCGAAGTCGCTCGTCGTCGCCTGCAGCCACAGCGGCAACACGCAGGAGGTCGTCGACGGTTGCGAGATGGCGCTGGCTGCCGGTGCCGAGGTCGTGGCTATGACCGACTATGCGGGTTCCAAGATCGACAACGGCAAGTGGACCACCTGGGTCTATCCGTGGGGCAAGGGCGAGTCGCAGGCCGAGGTCCCGCAGGGCATCGGCGTTCTGATGGCTGCCGAGCTGCTCGATCAGCAGGAAGGCTACGAGGCGCTCGCCGACATGTATGCCGGCCTTAAGCAGATGGACGCGCTGCTGCCCGCCGCCCGCGAGAAGGTCAACGCGGAGCTGGGCGACCGCTTTGCCGAGCTCTGCCAGCAGCACAAGTTCTTCTACATCCTGGGCTCCGGCCCCAACTTTAGCCAGACCTACGCTATGGCCATCTGCTCGCTCATGGAGATGCAGTGGCAGCACTGCTGCTACATCCACTCCGGCGAGTACTTCCACGGCCCCTTCGAGGCCACCGAGCCCGGCGTGTTCTACTTTGTGCAGCTCGGATCGGGCGAGTGCCGTCCCATGGAGGAGCGCGCGCTCGCATTCCTCAACACGCATACCGATACGGTCATGGTGCTCGATGCGCTCGAGTACGGCGTGGGCGAGGTGCCGGCCAGCGTGCGTTCGTTCCTGGAGCCGATCTTCTTCTACGCGATGAGCTGCGAGCTGCGCGCCGCCCGCGGCAAGGTGTTCGACCACAGCCCCGAGGTTCGTCGCTATATGGGTGTCGAGCAGTACTAGGTACCGGGAAAAGTATTCACCTTCGATTCGCAAGCGAACAGCGTGCGTAAATAGCGGGCCGCACCGGGGATTTCCGGCGCGGCCCGCTCTGCATTGCGTCCATGCGTGGGGGGTATCGCGTCAACCGACGACCTACTTGGCGTCGTAGGCCTCGGCATCCCACCAGTCGAGCTGGGCAATGTTGTCACGGATGTGCTGGCAGCTCTTGTGGAAGCCTTCGAGCTCGTGCTCGGAAAGGTCGAGCGTGTAGACCTCCTCGACGCCCTCGGCACCGATCACGCACGGCAGGGAGGTAAAGATGCCTTCCTCGCCATACTGGCCGGTCATAAGCGTAGAGGCCGAAAGCACGGCGTGCTCGTTGTGCAGCACGGCGGCGCAGACGCGCGCGGCGGAGTTGGCGACGGCGTACTCGGTGCACTGCTTGCCGGCGTAGGTCACATAGCCGCCCTTGCGCGCGAGCTCCTCGACCTCCATGTGGTCGAAGGCGTACTTGTCGGGGTTCTCGGCCTGAAGCTCGTTGAGGCTCTTGCCGGCGATGGTCGCGGCTTTAAAGGCGGCAAGCTGGCTAAAGCCGTGCTCGCCGATCATGTAGGCGTCGATGGACTTGGGGCTCACGCCGATCTTCTTGGAGATCTCGGTGCGCAGGCGGGCGGAATCCAGGCCGCAGCCCGAGCCGATGATCTTCTTGGGATCGTAGCCGGTCAGGTGCCACAGCTCGGTGCACACGACGTCGCAGGGGTTGGAGATGGAGACGAAGATGCCATCGAAACCGGCGTCGACGATGCGCTTGGCAAAGGTGCGCGCGGCGTCGGTGGTAAAGAACAGCTCGCCGTCGCGGCTGCCAGCGGCCAGCGCGACCTTGCCGGCGGCATTGACGATGACGTCGCAGCAGGCCAGCTCCTCGTAGTGGTCGTAGCAGTTGACGATCTTGGTGTTGTACGGGACAAACGAAAGGGAGTCGCGCAGGTCCTGGACCTCGGACGTCACCTTGGCCTCGTTGCTATCGCACAGGTAAAGCTCGTCGGCAATGCCCTGCATAAGCAGGCTGTTGGCAACGTGTGCTCCTACGTGGCCCTGGCCGACCACACCGATCTTACGCGTCTGGTACATATACGTATCCTTCCGGCCGAGTTTTTCGCGTCGAACCATTGTAGCGTCCTGGCGTCACTTTGCTAGACTAAAGTGCCGTAGATTTTTGGGACATGCCTTAATTTCTACTTTTGCAGCGTTGGAGGGTAGATTTTTGGGACCTACCCGAAAATCTACCGCTGGGCGATGTGCTCGCGCGGATGGGGTCGCTCGTTGTACCATAGCTGCAACTGACTCGTTAGGAGCTTCCATGCCCATTCGCATTCCCGACGCCCTCCCTGCCGCCGCGCAGCTCGAGAGTGAGAACATCTTTGTCATGACCGAGTACCGCGCGCTGCACCAGGACATCCGTCCGCTGCGCGTGCTCATCCTCAACCTCATGCCCACCAAAATCGCCACCGAGACGCAGATCATGCGCAAGCTCTCCAATACGCCGCTGCAGGTGGAGGTGGACCTGCTGCGCACCAAGACGCACGAGGCCACGCACGTGAGCGCCAGCCACCTGGAGATGTTCTACCGCACGTTCGACGACATCCGCGATATCCACTACGACGGCCTGATCATCACGGGCGCGCCGGTGGAGCAGATGCCGTTCGAAGAGGTCGACTACTGGCCCGAGCTCTGCCAGATCATGGATTGGTCTACCACGCACGTGCACTCTACGCTGCACATTTGCTGGGGCGCACAGGCGGGGCTCTACCATCATTACGGTATCCAGAAGCACGATCTGCCGGCAAAGGCGAGCGGCGTCTTTGAGCATTATCTGGTGAAGCCGCAGAGTCCGCTGGTCCGCGGCTTTGACGACCGTTTCTATGCCGTGCATTCGCGCAATACCGATGTGCGCCGCGAGGACGTGGAAGCCGAGCCGCAGCTCGAGGTCGTTGCCGTGTCCGACGAGGTGGGCCTGTACATCGTCAAGTCGACCGACAGTCGCCGCTTCTTTGTATTTGGCCACCCCGAGTACGATACCGACACGCTGCGCCTGGAGTACGAGCGCGACGTGAAGCGCGGGCTTGATCCCGAGGTGCCGGCACATTACTTCCCGGGCGACGACCCCACCGCCGAGCCGCGCAACGTCTGGCGCAGCCAGGCTCAGCTGTTTTACACCAACTGGCTCAACTACTACGTCTACCAGACCACGCCCTACGACCTGGCCCGCGCCGGCGAGGAGCACTAGACTGCGATGGTACTGCTGTAGCCGTGGCTGATGTGGCGGCGATTAGGCGCTGATGATGTTGGGCAGCGGCAGGTCGTGGGCATAGGTGGGGACGTGGTTGATGCGTTGTTCGTCAAAGGCGATGCCGATGATTTGGCATGTGGGTGAGAGCATGGGCAGGTAGCGGTCGTAGCAACCGCCGCCGTAGCCCAGACGCGCGCCGGTTTGATCGAAGGCCACGAGCGGCACAACAATCATGTCGAGTGCTTCGGCAGGCACGATGGGGAAGCGGTCGCTGTCGATGTCCGTGGCCGCGAAGGCCCGCGCGGGGTGGGCGGTAAACGGAGCCGCGAACGCATCGTCGGCGGCAACTGCTCGCATGCACATGCGCTGGCCACAAGCTGCGGTATCAATTGCCGAGAGCATGCACGGATAGGCCACGCGCCAGCCGCGCGCGGCGACCGCAGCGGCAAACGCGGCAGGATTGACCTCGGAACCCATCGCGGCATAGATGGCAACGGTGTGCGGCACCGCGGCATCCGAGCGATCCAACAGCTCAACCAGCTGCGTACAGATAACGGCGGACTTTGCCGCACGCACATCCAAATCAAGAGCATCGCGCCGGGCAATCACCGCCCGTCGCAACTCAGCCTTATCCATCCCAGCCTCCTCTCCCAAACCTGCCAAAAAGGGACAGGTTAATTTTGGCAGGTTTTATCTGGGCAAACGTCGAAGCCGCCGCAAAGGCGCCCTTTGTGGCGGCTTCGACTCGACGTTGGCTTCACAGCGCCGCAGCGATCGCTTCAGTCACAAACTTATTGAGTGACTCACCCTTCTTTGCCGCCGCCAGCGCTGCTTGCTTGTGGAGCTCAGAGCCCGTTCTTACGTTGAACGAGCCCTTAAAAGCCCGCTCGGGTTCCTTGCCCTTCTCGGCGCAAAACTCAAGGTAATCGTCGACGGCGTCGTGGAAGCATTGCTCCACTTCTTCAGCCGTGGAGCCTTCAAATACGATTGCGTCCCTAATGCCGGCGACCATACCTGTTAGCACATGCTGTTCGGCATCGAACTCGACCGGGGCGAAATAACCCTTGTATGCCAAAACGTTACTCATGACTACCTCCGACATCTTGCAGAAAGCGAACTATGTTTCGAATGGTCCCCGCTGTCAATTCGTCAGATGGATGAGGCGTGTGCATTACGAACATCCTGCCATCTGATGGCCTGTAGAAGCGAACGCGCGATCCGGATGTCTTGCCTTTGCTGTCCATTTCAAAGCCATATGAAGCTATAACTTTAAGAAAGTCAGCGAATCTATACGTTGAAGGACAGCTAAGCAGCTGGGCGATGAGTTTATCGGATCGAGTCATCCCGCCTCACATTCTGCAACTATATTCTAGTTGCAATTTCAGTTTGATGCAAGCACCTCTACTATAGAACATGTGTGCGTATAGAACAAGTGTTCGAATCACAACTGAGGAAGGAGACAGGCACCTTTGTGGTGGTCTGTGCTGTGGAGTGGGCGTCTGCGGCGGTTTGTCTCAATCCGTAACAGTAACTCGGCAAAATTGGACCTAGATGTTACAGATTGAGACAAACCGCCGCGGTGGGCTGCGCCGCCCCGCTCAAACCGCAGAAAAAAGGTAGATTTTCAGACATGTCCCAAAAATCTACCTTTGGTGGTTAGGCCAGAAGGTCGACTACGTTGAAGTCGGCGTTGCTCTTGGCGATGACGTCTCGGCCGCCAAAGACGCAGGTCGGCGACTCGGCTGCGATGCGTGTCACGTCGGTGCCGAGCGAGCGCAGCTCACCGGGCGTGGCGGCGAGCATCTGGGCGCGGCGCTTCTCGCGCGCGTCGGGATCGAGGCCGGCCAGGTAAGTCGTGTTGCGGCGCTTGGTGAGCGCGTAGGGCTTCACCGGCGCGTCCATGCCGCTCACGCAGCTCACGATAAAGCCCTCAAAGGCGGACTCGTCGGGTTCAAAGTTGCCGAGCCATTCGCCCGCGCGCGCCACGCGCTCAATCGAGGGATCGATTGCCGGGTCGCGGTAGGTGTAGAACGCCGCCTGGCGCTCGCCGGCCGCGCGGAATCCGCAGCCGTACGCGCCGCCCTTTACGCGGATCTCGTTCCACAGGTAATCGTAGGAGAGCGCGTTGGCGGCAACCGCCCAGGCGCCCGTCACGTCGATGCCCAGACGGCGCGGGTCGCATGCGCTTGCCGCAAAGCAGATGTCGCTGGGGATGACAAAGGCCTCGTGGCGGTCGCGCGGCACCGGCACCACGAGCGCGTCGCGGCCGGCAGCGCCGTCGCCAGCGTCCGCGCTCAACCCCAGGTCGCCCGCGGCGGCCCAGTACGCGTTAAAGTCTTCATCGCTGCCGGTAAAGCTCGCCAGGCAGCCATCGGCCACAAAGATGCGGCCCGCCAGCTCGGCAAGCTTGGCGCGCAGGCTATCCAAGCGCTCGTCAAAGTGTTCGAGCAGATCACGCAAGAACAGGTAGAAGTCCACGCCCGAGAGCTGTTCGCGCACCACGGCCGAAGGCGAGCTGTAACTCATCGCGCGACCGAGTGCTGCCGAGTGGCCGTTGTTGATAAAGCCCTGCTCAAGCCCAATGCGAATCTGCGTGAGCACGTCGCGCACGCGATCGGCGTCGGCATCGAGCAGCAGCGTGCTCGACCACACCTCGCGCGGCAGGTTTGCCAGCGCATCGATCTTCTCGGACAGGGCGCCGGCGCTCACCAGCAGGTAGGGGCGCACGCCGTCCACGTCGGGCTGCGTCATGACCTCGGTCGTAAAGCTCAAAAAGCCCAGCTTGCCGGCGATGAGATTATCGAGCTCCTTGGCCGAGTGCTCGCTCGTGGGCAGCTGCTTGAGCAGGCGGCAGAGCAGGGTCACGTAGGGCAGGTCCTCAAACGCGACGCATCCCAGGTCGAAATACTGCATGGCGTAGGCCAGGCGGTTGGTGGGGATGTCGTGGCGCAAGCAGGGGATGGGTGCGGTCGTGTCCACGACCAGCGGCGGCTCGGGGCGTGCCTCGCCAATGTCGGACACGCGCAGGCGCGGCAGCGTGGCCTTGGCTTCGGGCGTGTCCTCGGCCTCCTGCGCGGCACGCAGCGCGGCCGTGCGCTCGACCACGTCGGCCAGCTCGGTATCGGTCATGGCATCGCGCTTGGCTGCCAGCCCAGCGCCCTCGGCGCTCTCCGAACCGGAGCCGGCGTCCACCGGCACCAGCTCGACGAGCGCCATGTGGTCGTTTTCCAGCACCAGCTCGCGCAGCAGGTCCTCAAAGTAGTTACCGTCCAGCTCGCCGCGCAGCTCCTCGTACACCGGACCGTACTTGAGCGCCAGCGTCGCGGCGTTGTCATCGTAGAGCCAGGTGCTCAGCGCGTCGCACGCAATGGCCACGCCGTCGGCGATGCCGTAATCACGCTGGCGCAGGTCGTATTCGTTGCTGCTGATGATGGCTTCCAGGCGCTCGCGCGGAACGCCGTGCTTGCACAGGTCGCGGCAGGCGTCTTGGAACACGCGGCACAGCTCGCGCGCCACACCAGGCTGCGCGTTTTGCAGCATGATGAGCTCGTAGGGCTGCAGGCTTTCGGCCGCGGTGTAGCTCACCACGTTGCCGCCCACGCCGGCGGCCAGAATGGCCTTCTTAACCGGCGCTTCGTTGGAACCCAGCAGCGCCTCGAACAAGATATCCGCAGCGATCGTGCGCTTGCGATCGAGCGCGCTACCCAGCACAAAGCCCAAGCCCACCAGGGCGTTCTCGGGCGTGGTTGCCATCTCGACGCACTTATACTCGCAGGTCACGGGCGCCTGCACGCCCAGCGGATTGGGCGCCAGCGTGGACGGGTCCTCGCCGGCGGCGACGGCTGCGTCCATGCGGCGGCTCGCAGCGCTCGACTGCGACAAATAGCGCTCGTCCAAAAAGGCCAGCGCGCGGTCCACGTCCAGGTCGCCGTAGAGCGTGATGTAGGAGTTGGAAGGGTTGTAGTGGCGCGCGTGCGTGTCCAGGAACTGCTCGTAGGTGAGCGCCGGAATCGCGCGCGGGTCGCCGCCGCTCTCGTGCGCATAGGCGGTGTCGGGATAGAGCGCGGCGTTGACGGCGTCGTCCAGCACACTCATGGGGTCGGACAGTGCGCCCTTCATCTCGTTGAACACCACGCCGTTATAGCACAGCGTGCCCTCGCGCAGGCTCGCGGCGTCGCCCTCGCCTTCGGCGCCCTCCGGCAGGTCCAGCTCGTAGTGCCAGCCCTCCTGCTCAAAAATGGTGGGCTTGGTATAGATAGCCGGGTTGAACACTGCGTCCAGGTACACGTCCATCAGGTTGTACAGGTCCTGCTCGTTGGTGGTGGCAACAGGGTAGATGGTCTTGTCGGGGTAGGTCATGGCGTTGAGGAACGTCTGCATGGAGCTCTTGATCAGATCGACAAACGGCTCCTTGACGGGGAACTTGGCCGATCCGCACAGCACCGAGTGCTCAAGAATATGGAACACACCGGTGGAATCGGCCGGCGGCGTCTTAAAGCCAATGGCAAAAGCCTTGTTTTCGTCGTCGCACGCCAGGTACAGCAGGCGAGCGCCCGAGGCGGTGTGGCGAAGCACGTAGGCATCCGAGTCGAGCTCGGGCACGGTCTCGCAGCGCTCGACGGCAAAACCGTGGCAGGTGGTACCGGGTGCCAGCAGCGCGGCGGCAGCGGCGCGCGAGTCGGTTGAGGTGGTGGGCATATGCAGCCTCCTTTGACGCCCCAGCGGGGGCGAATCGAGTCGAATCCTCGAGAGTATACCCATATGGGGCCGCGGTTCTGCAGCGAACTGAAGGCGATACCGGCGGATTGGGTAAAGGCCCCGCGTGACCGCCGCGCGAGCGTGGAAATTTGGACGCCTATCGAATGAGAGTGGATTTTCGGACGGAATCAGCCTCAAAACGCCCAAAAACCGTCCAAATACCCACCCTCATTTCCCGATCGTCCAAAATCCACGCTCATCCGCCGCCCACACATCTCTCATATCTCATTCGTCTCTAATACGAGAGATAACAGAAAGGTGAGAGATAAATATGAGAGATAACTGAGCAGCAAGGAGACAAGCAATCATGGTATTTTCTCAATACTGATTGTTCTACCAGCAAAAACATGTTTAAATGAAACAGATGACAGACATCTTTTCTTTCATCTCTCACTTATCTCTAATATGAGAGATAGCAGAAAGATGAGAGATAATTACGAGAGATAACTGAGAGACGAAGGTAATCTATTCGTGGCATTCTCCGCCGGGCCGAGCGAAAGGACATGCAGATGAACGAAAACGAGCTGACCGGTCTGCTCGAGTCTTTAAGGCGCATGGGCTCGGACGATCTTAACGTCGAGGTCAAGGAGAGCGCCACGACGCTTTCCCGCGACGTATGGGAAACGGTTAGTGCATTCGCGAATACCGCTGGCGGAATTATCGTGCTCGGCGTGAGCGAGCGCGCGGGCTTTGTCCCGGTTGAGAACTTTGAGACCGAGAAGGTGCTCAACCAATTCGTAGCGGGCATGGGTGATGCCGGCGGCCGCGGAAAACTGGCCAATCCGCCCAAATACACCATTGAACGCGTGGAGCTTCAGGGCACCGTGGTTCTGGTCATCGCGATTGAGGAGCTCGACCCGTCGAGCAAGCCTTGTTATGTCATAGAGCGGGGCGCTCAAGGCGGCAGCTACAAACGCATCGATGACAAAGATGTCCCGCTTTCGTCGACTGAGGTCCTGTCCTTGTCATCGTATGAACGGACGAGCCCCAGTGATCGCGATGCAGTACCCGGCGCGGTCGCAGGCGATCTTGACGAGGCCCTGGTCGACCGCACGATAGAGCGTGCTTTCTCGCTGACACCCCGTGCAATGCGCGGCGCGCCGGACAAGAAAACGAAGCTGGAGCGCCTGAATTTCCTCGACTCCCAGGGCAATGTTACTAAGGCCGGGCTCCTGGCCGCGGGTGCCTATCCTCAGCAGTTCTATCCCAAGCTCTTTATCGATGTGGCGGTCTATGCCGGAACGCAGAAGGGCGCGGCGGGGTCGTTGAGGTTCATGGACCGTACGATCTGCGAGGGAACGTTGGGCGAAATGATCTCGGATGCCGTCGCGGCTGTCGCCAAAAACCTGCGCCGCACCTCGACCGTCCAAGGCATCTCGCGTATCGACTCGCTGGAGATTCCCGAGGAGGTCCTGCGCGAGGCAGTCGCCAACGCGGTTATCCACAGGGAATACGGGGATCGGTTCTGTGGACAATCGATTGCCGTCGACGTCTTTGATGATCGTGTCGAGGTGACGAATCCTGGCGGCCTTTACGGGGGAAAGACTCGCGAGAACTTGTTTGACGGCAGCTCCCGATGCCGTAACGCGACGCTTGTGAAGCTCATGTCGATTGTCCCGTTGCCGGATGGCGCAGGTTCGCCGGCTGAGGGCAATGGCTCGGGCATCCCGATGATGATCGATGCCATGCGCGCGCATGGTCTGGCCGAGCCCCTGTTCTGCCCGGGATTCGATCGGTTCAAGGTCGTACTTTACCGTTCAAAGATCGAGCCGGTCGATCATGGCGGGGGCTTAATTGTGACGGCACTCAAACACTACGGCGAGCTGGGGACGCGCGAGCTGGCAGAGCACACAGGGCTCACAATTTCCCAGGTTAGGTCGCGCGTCAACGCGCTCATTGCTCAAGGCGAGCTTGAGCCCACGGCGCCGGCGACGAGCCGCAACCGCAAGTATCGACTGTCGGAGCGCGTGGGATAGATGCGTTAGTGGACGAGGCGACCCAATAATCGACTCTCGATTGGCGTCCATTAAGGTAAAGCGGTTGTTGCCCAGTCGACGGTGATGCTAAAGACTCGGCTTACGCCGGCATGGCCCCGAACCCGTCCATCAAGAACAGCCTAAGAACCAGCTTGATGACATATCCCGGTTTGACTTCAGCCGTGCCAAAGACGCTGCGCTCGGCGAGCTCGCTGCAGTATGCATAGATGTCGCGGATAAGGTCCGCGCCCGAAAGCGTAAACATGTAGCCTGCGTCCGAAAGCGCATTGGGTGCGGCGGGCAATTTGGTCATGCGACAAAAGGTCAACAGGTCGGGCGCCATAGCGTCCTGGTAGCCAAGATGGCTGCCGTCTTCTTGTGCGACGAGTTCCAGCTGGCGTACTCGATCCAGCGCCGCTGCCAGCACAAAGCTCGGTGTGGGAGCATTGACGTCCTCCGTGCTCGCCACGAGTCTGCCTGCTGCCTGCGTGACAAGCCAGGCGACCTCGCGCTGGCAGCGCACGGCCTTGCGTGTAACCGGCTTGATGGACGAAGAAGAAACGCTCCCCTTAGGCGGATTCGAAGCAGCTATAAGGCCCTCCCATGAACGACCCGGTCCAACAAGCCCGGATGAAACACGTGCTACATCAGTATACAGGGAAGTGGGACAGCGGGGTACAAGCGCGCCAGCGGCAAACCGAGAGCATCAACGACGTGCCGATCGCGGAATGAGACCTCGTAATAATTGACTCTCGGCCATATTATTGAGGGGCATGATTCGCGTTCGTATGGTTGTAGGTGCTGGCGATGAACGACATTGACCTTGCTGTTCCGTTGATGGATGGACCAAGCTATGACCGCGCCTGCAGTCTCGTGCCTTCCGAATACGTTGAGGCATGGGAGTGGTTTCTGGGTGAGGAACAGCGCGGCGGCGTTTGGACCAGCCTTCCGCACCACACCAAGGAAGATAGCCCTCAGTATCAGTATCGTTTGAGAATTGGCTCGGACTTCTTTCCCGTAACGCGGGATTCAGGGATCTTCTGGCCGGGCCAGGATCGGGTGAAGCAAGATCCCGATAAGATCTTTGCGCTCTCGGTTCATAACTCTAAAAAGAGTTTCTATACCGATGTTCCTCCGCTCTATTTGGATGACGGCACGTGGGTCATTAAGTATTCGGTTCAAGCGCCGGGCACCGTTGGTTCTCGAGACCAAGACTATAACCGGAAAATGCTCAACTGCATGGAATGTGGCGTTCCAGTTGGAGTCATATTTGCAACTGAGGTGGGCTATAAGGTGCTTGGCCTTGCGTTTGTTGAACGGTTCGAGCCCGAAAACGGCTGGTTTGTTCTGCATGGTCCCGTTCATAAAGGCGGGCCTGACCCTCGTTTTGCGTCCGACATGAGCTATCTGAAGCACATGCCAGTCGACATTGAGTTTGCCGGACGGGATGCGACCGATGACGAAAAAGTTCGCTATGCGTTAAGGCGCGAGCGACTGGGGCAACAATGGTTCCGCAAGCAGCTCGTTGCCGCCTATGACGGCCGTTGCGCGGTGTCGGACTGCGGCGTCAGCGAAGCTCTGGAGGCTGCACATATCGAGAATTACTCGGGCCCTAAATCGCAAGTTGCCAGCAATGGCATTCTGCTTCGGCGCGACTTACATTCCCTATTTGATGCTCATCTGATTTCGTTTGAGCCTGTTTGCGGTGAATATCGGCTGTGCGGATCGTACCTGCTGGATAAGACCGACTACGCTTCCTTTGCAGGTGCGACGCTAAGGCAGCCGAATGAGCGTCAGTGGCGACCCAATACGGCGTTTCTTGAGGCCCATCGCATTGAGTTCGATCGCTCGGAAAAGAAGCGTGAAAAGGCGGGGATTCTGCCGTATTAGCGTATTTGGCTTTGGTGGTCTTTTAAGATCGTGTTGTTTGATCGGATCGCGTGGCGATGCAATTTCGCGCGCACTTGCTGGTGCATGCTCTTCCTGGTTTCAATTACGGGAAGGGAGCGAGCGTGAGCTGGCGAGGCGATGTCGTGATGGGGAAGTACGGAAAACTGCCGCGTGCCCTTATCGACAACAATATGTTTCCGAGCGTAGAAGTTGATTGCGGGTCGTTTGTCGTCGCCTGTCCTTGTTGCGGCTCGCAAATACCGTGTCTCGACATTCGGTTCATCGATGCGCGCGACAGACTCAGCGACGAAGTGAGAAAACGGACAGGCGTTCATATGCCGGTGTACCCGGAGAAATGCCCTGTTTGTGGCCTCGATATCGTGTACGACGCCGGCGACGAGGGATAGGTGATGCGGAGGAGCTGGCTGTGAAGGCCTCTCCGTCCCTACAAATAAATCCCCTCACCGAGTTGCTTGTGGAACTCGGCGTGATGGTCACGTGCCCAGGTAAAGAGCGCCTGGTCAAAGTCAGTGCGCGTAGCCGGGACGCCAAAGACGCCGGCAACTTCGACGCGCACAAACTCCAGTGCCGGCAGCTTGTTGATGGCAGTGAGGGCAAACGGGGATGAGGGCTCCTCGAACAGATAGCGGCTGCCTTGCAGCGCATCGCAACTGGTGCACGTGTTGCCGAGCGACGGGGCTTTGGAGGCTCGCGCGCCCACGGGCTTGTAGCCGCAGCGCTTATGAAGGTAGTCGCGGATCTCGCCCGGCGCGCAGCCAAGAGCGGGCACGATGGCGAGTGCGTTGGCGTTGGCCGTGTCGATGGCAATGTGCCCGGCTTCGTTGGGTGCGTGCGCGATGGCGATGCTCTCGTCGTTATCGGTTCGATAGGGAATGCCGAAGGCCGCGACCGAGGTCTCTTTGTGACACTTCCAGCACTCGCGCTTGCCCAGTACTAGATATATATACGGCGCCGAGAGGTCGGATCGGTCAACACCGGGCAGCCACTCGGCAAAGGGTTCGGGGTTGACGCCGCTAGGTACATACCAGATCTTCTTGGTTCGGTCCCATTTGGCGCCCAGCGCCTTGGCTTCTTCTTTGTGCGAAAAGGGAACATCGAGCTCGGTGCGCATGGCGGCTCCTTGGTGCTGCAGGTGCAAGTGGCTCAAGGATACCGCAGAGCGCAGACATCGCGGCGTTTTGCTGAGAAGTTGCGGTTCGGATGGGTTCGAGACGCGTTGGTCTCGGCCTCGGTGGCTATTGGGGCGGTTTTGATTGACTGCGGAGTCAGCCGGGATAGGCACTTGGGTTGCTGACGCGGTTTTGTGCATGGGCAGGGTGGTTGTTTGAGCGGTTGGAGCAGTTTGCGGCGCAGTTTTGTGCCTGGCTATTGTTGATGTTGGGGTATTGAATTTATTTGGCAGCCATTCGTCAGGTGAATTGATGCTACGTTGCGATGATGGTTGGAGCTGCCAGCGGATTTGGCGACATAAAACAAAACAGCCCAGAGACATAGCCTCTGAGCTGTGAACATTTGGTGGGCGTTAGAAGATTTGAACTTCTGACCTCTTCCGTGTCAGGGAAGCGCTCTCCCCCTGAGCTAAACGCCCTATCAAGGGTGCGCAAGTGCGCAAGGGATAATATAACGGAGCCTGAACTCGGTGGCAAGAACATTTTTAAAAATCGCTTGCATTGTGGTCTGGTGAGAAAAAGCCGCTCGCCGCCTGCAGGTGACCGTTTGCGGTCAAATTATCGACAAAGCGTAGACAGATTTGTGGCAAGGTTTCAGGGAAGTATGTGCTGGCTTCGCCGTCTTGCGCACGATTGCACGAGGCGTGTGCCGTTGTTTGAGTAGTATGGGGGCCGACAATGAACATGCTGGTCGTAGATGATGAGGCTGATATCGCAAATATGCTCGCGGAGTTTTTCTGCATGGAGGGCTACGAGGTTTCGGTTGCCCATGACGGGCCGTCGGCCCTGGCGGCGGCTTCTTCTGGCCCCGCCCCCGATATCATGCTGCTCGATGTAAACATGCCGGGGATGGACGGCTTCGAGGTCTGCCGCCGCGTGCGGAAGCATGTGAGCTGCCCGATCATCTTTCTAACGGCGCGCGTTGAGGATATGGACCAGCTTGATGGTTTTGCGGCGGGTGCCGACGACTACGTGCTCAAGCCTTTTTCTCTCGAGGTCCTGGGTCGTCGCGTGGCGGCGCACATGGCGCGCGAGGGAAGGACTCGCGATCGGCAAAGCGACGGCGCCGTCCGCTTTTTTGGCGAGATGACCATCGATTACGCTCAACGCATCGTTGAGGTTCACGGTGCGGGTGGTAATCGGGATTCGTCCGCCGGGGGCGATTCGAACGCGGTGACCGTCGACTTGACCAAGCTCGAGTTCGACATCATCGCCCTGTTGAGCAAGCGCCCTGGCCAGGTGTTTGACCGCGATGTGATTTACGAGCGCGTGTGGGGATGGGACGCCGCGGGTGACCCGTCGCAGGTGCGCGAGCACATCCGCCGCATTCGCAACAAGTTTACGTCGGCGGGGATCGCGGACGATCCGATCGCAACGGTATGGGGCGTGGGCTACAAGTGGGTGGCAAAGTGACAGGTTTTGGTAAGGGCCCACGCGGGCGCCATGCGCCTCACGAAGACGGCCGAGTTGTCGCTTGCGAGGACGGTTGTCGGGACAATGGCGGTTCTGTCCGCAGGCGCGACCGCCGCGCAGCTCGCCGCGCCGAGCGACGCGCGGCCCGCGAGCTTGAGCGCGAACAGCTGAAACGTCTGCCGCGAAAAGAGCGCCTGCGTACCTGGTGGAGCCTGCGGCCGTTGGGCGTGATCTTCACGGCGTATCTGGTCGCCTATCTTGTTGTGGCCACGGTGCTTGCGCTGAGTGCCATCGAGGTGCTCGCGGCTTGGAATAATGGATATTACGAACTTGAGGTGACGCTCGATAACGGTTTGACCGAGCACGGCGTGATCGATTCGGGCCCATACATCTACGACCCCACCTCTCAGCAGCTGCTTCCCGCATCCGAGCTCAACTTGCCAGGCGATGGGCCGTACGCGGTCTTCATTGCGACGGGCGATTGGGGGACTGGTAGCGATTACGTGCCGGAGGGCGGGCGCACCATCAGCACGCTGTACGCGACCGTCGACATGGTTCGTAGCGGCCAGGTGCACCTCTACGACTGGGGGCTCAATTACAACGAGGGTTATCCGCAGGAGGAGATCCTCGAGGTGAACAGCACGATTCCGGCGGAGAACCTCGCCCGCTATGACGCGTTGAGCCGCGCGGGCCGCGCGCAGAGCGTGGAGCTGTTTGAAAACATGACGGGAGCCGATCTTGAGGAGACGTTTGGCGAAGGGCTCGTCTCGAACACTGCCTATTATGCGGCTTCACCGCCTCCCGATGGTCCGATGCCCTGGGTCCTCACGCTTGCGACGGGGCTTGTGCCCGTTTTGGCGTACGGCGGCCTGGGTCGGCTCACGTTCAAGCACTTCTACCGCGTTCACATCGCCGGGCCCTTGGGGGAGCTGGCGAGCGCCGCGGGGCGCATCGCCGGTCAGGATTTGGATTTCTCGATCGAGCGCGTGCGGGGCAAAGAACTTGGTCGCCTGTCCGAGACGCTGGAGAATATGAGGGCGTCGCTGCTCGATGCCCAGCGCGAGCTATGGCGCACCGCCGAAGGGCGGCGTCAGCTCAATGCGGCGTTTGCGCACGACCTCCGAACGCCGATCACGGTGCTCAAGGGGACGGTCGAGATGGCGCAGATGCGCCTGCGTCGCGGCGATGAGCTCGATATTGGTTCGTTGGATGCCCTGTCGGCCCAGGTGGTGCGTCTGGAGCGGTACGCAACAGAGATGGGAGGGCTGAGCAAGCTCGAAGATCGGCCTGTAGACCGCAAGCCGCTGACGTCGCGATTCCTTGTGGATGAGCTCGAGTCGCATGCGAACGAGGTTGTTGCGGCGCGCGGGGAAGGGCTCGCGTTGAGGGCTGCAATCGACGAGGGTGAAGATGGCGCCCGCGCCGACATGACCCACATCGATCTACCCCTGGTCGAAGAGGTTCTCGACAACCTCTTGAGCAATGCGTGCGGCCACGCGAAGGGCGTCATCGAGGTTGAGATTTCTGTTCGAGAGGGCAGGTTGGCCCTGAGCGTTGCCGATGATGGTCCGGGCTTTACGCCCGAAGCCCTGCGGCGCGGGTGCGATCCGTTCTTTAGCGAGAACAAATCTGCCGAGCATTTTGGGCTGGGCTTGAATGTGTCGAGCATTTTGTGCGGTTTACACGGGGGAGCGCTTGAGTTAGGGAATGGTTCGACCGGCGGGGCACGTGTGACGGCGACGTTTAGCATGGGCGGCGATGGGGACGAAACAGGGGAATTGTGACGAGGGCTCGCGCGCTACGCGGGCGGGCGTCGCCGGGCTCATCGAACCGTCGGCGAACCAGTTACCTGCTCTTACCTTAAGAATGGCTTACCTTAACGTAAGGCTTACTGAATTGTCATTGCTGGTAGACAAAACATAGACACCAAGTTGCGAAACTGTCCTTGTCAGGTACACAAGGAGGTAACGCGATGATGAGGATGCAGCCCGAAGCCGAAGGGTATTCCGGTCAGGTTTCTTGCGGGGGCGCTGCTCGCCGTCTTGACGTAAGCGCCTTGAGCGAGCTTCGCAATCGAGTCGCGGGCGCTCATGACGCGCTGGACGACGCCTCTTCTGCCGGCGCGCGGACCGCAAACGCCCCCTCATTCGCGACCGCTGCGGCAATGTCGGCCGAGGCCGTCGCAGAGGACGATGGTCTCGATGCCCGCCGTCGAATCCTGCGCCGTCGCGTGCTTTTGGCGCTTGCGGCCTCGGTCGCGATCCTCGCGACTGCATGCTGGGAATACCTTCCGGGGATCTTGGCATGGCTTGCAGACCCTCAGGCGGTTCGGTCGTTCGTCGCCGACCATAGCGTGATAAGTCGTCTCGTCATGCTTGTAATCAACGTCACCCAGATCTTCTTGGCCTTTTTGCCCGGCGAGCCTGTGGAGCTGGCGAGCGGTTACGCGTTTGGCTTCTGGGAGGGGACGGCGCTGTGCCTCGTCGCCTCGGGGCTGGCGACGTCGGCGATTTATTGGATGACGCGTCGATGGGGCTGGAGCCTGGTTGGCCTCTTCTTCGACCGCAGCCTTCTCGACCGGTTTTCGTGGCTCAATAATGCGAAGCGACTCGAGCTGGTCATGCTGGTGATTTTCTTGATCCCGGGAACCCCGAAGGACTTCTTGACGTATTTCGCCGGCCTCACCAAGATGCGCTTCGCCCCCGTGGTGCTCATCGCAACGTTTGGGCGCATTCCCTCCATTGTGACTTCGACGGCCGCGGCATCCGCTGCGGGCAGCGGAAACTGGTTGGTGGTTGGTGTCGTCGCTGCCGTGTCACTGCTGTGCGTGGCGTTGGGCGGCTTGCTGTATCGTCGCCTGTGTGCCAAGGCGAACTGAGGCGGCCGACGAGGATGTACGGCGGCTGATGGGCCTTTTGCGGCTACATCGGACCGCCGGTCGCCACAGCAATCCAAAACCTCCCCAACATATGCATTCTGAAATCGAAATCTTGCGGAAACGAGAGCAAAATGCACATGCTGGGGGAGGTTTCGAGGGTTTACGCGCTTGCGACCCCGCTATGCGCTCCGATTGATGAAAAAATCGGCCATGGAGCAGAGCAGGTCAGCGGCGTTGTGCGAAATGACACCGGCCTCGGCGAGCGCGCGGCCGGTGTCTTGCGCCTCTTGTGCGAGCTTGAGTGCGAGATCACGGCACGCGTCGATGCCGCCGCCGATCTCGATGAGTTCGACGGCGCGTGCGAGGTCCGCGGGGTCGCTCGTTTTTGCTTCGAGCAGCCCCCAAGGGCCGCGGCCTCAGGTTCGACCGGCTCGCCCCGGCGGACCTGTCGCTGGCGATGTCGCACGTGAACTCCGAGCCCCGCGGCGCGCTCGGCTTCGCGACGCCCGCCCGCGCCTTCCGGGCGATGCCCGGCGCCGACGCGGAGGCGCTGCTGGATGCGTACGGCGTGGAGGACGTGCCCATCGGCGAGCTCGACCTGACGCCGGGGCTCATCGCGCGGGCGCGCGAGGAAAGGGGCGATGCCCCGCTGTCCTAGCCTGAAAGGGAAAAACGGAATAGACGGAACCGACCGTTCGGCTGAGTCTGGGAAGAGGTGCCGGGCGGCGGGCGGAGCATGGCCACCGGACCCATCGAAACACATCTCCACCGTTCCTTCAACTGGGAAAACGGCGCCCCCGGGCCCCAGGAGGGGCCACGGGGGCGTTCGGCTAGGTGCGGGAACGGCCTATTTGCTCAATGTGTTCGGCTGAGATCGGAAATCAACCCTTGCATTGTGGAATTCGGGGGCTTTGTCATATCCATTTCAAAAGAGCCTGCTGCCGCGATTTGACTGTCGCATAATGCAAGGCCATTGCGGTACCGAGCTATGGAAAGACGCCTGCGGAATTGTCCTACCGATAAGCGGACAAGCCTCCGGCTGGTGCCTTCGCCGTGGTAAGGTAAGCCGAATTGTTTCCAGGCTGTTTCGGGGGAGTGGAATGAGCAAAGAGTGCGTCGAGCAGGTCGAAGGCGCAGGAGCTTCGGTGCCGATGACCGATATATCGAACATTGATGTGCCCGAGGGCACCGACGAGCTCAGCCGCAGCACCCGCCGTGCATGGCGCGACCGCCTGAACAGCGCTTCGACGCGCAAGTTGATCATGGGCGTCTTGGCTACGCTGGTGGGCGGTTCGTTTTGGGGCTTCTCGGGCACCAGCGCGAGCTTTCTGTTCGATACCTACCACGTCGATACCTTGTGGCTTATGAGCGTGCGTCAGATTCTCGCCGGTCTACTCTTTATGGCCGTGGTTGTTACGCGCGACCGCGAGCGCCTGATTAAGCTCTGGACCACAGCCGCCGATCGCAGGCAGCTGCTGCTCTTTACCGCCTTTGGCCTGCTGTTCAATCAGTTTTGCTATCTTTCGGCCGTGCGTCTGACGAACGCCGGAACCGCGACGGTGCTCCAGTGCCTGCAGCTCGTTATCATCATGGGCTACACCTGCGTGACCGATCGCCGCATGCCGCGTACTCGCGAAGTCATCGGCATCGGTCTGGCTCTGGGTGGCACCTTTTTAATCGCCACCGGTGGCGACCCCACCAGCCTGAATATCTCGCCGCTCGGCCTGATCGCGGGTCTCATGTGTGCGGTCAGCGCTACATGCATGGCGGTGATTCCCGCCAAGATCCTGCCCGAATACGGCAGCCCCATCGTCACGGGCTCGGCAATGCTCACGGCGGGCGTGGTCTCGTGTGTCTTCGTGCAGCCTTGGGCGCATATGCCGGCGCTCGACGCTGCCGGCGTCGAGGCGCTCGCGGTGTTCGTGGTTATCGGCTCGTTTTTTGCTTACATGCTCTATATGCAGGGCGTTAAGGACATCGGCTCGGTACGTGCGAGCCTCATCGGAACTGTGGAGCCGGTTTCGGCGACCATCACCAGCGCCGTTATGCTGGGCACGGTGTTTTTGCCGACCGACCTTATCGGCTTTGCCATGATCATCGTGATGATGTTCCTCACGGTGTAGCTGGCGCCGCCGCCAAGACAGAAAAGGTGTTGTGCCACATTTTCGCCAATTGATGTCCGTGTCTGGAGTTTAGCTGTCGATGCCCAAAATGCCATAAACTAGCAACGTTATGGACTTTTTCATTGCGACTCAATTGCGAGGATTTCTTTATGGCTGGTAATCACTTTAAGGGCAGCGATAGCGGCCGTCCTGCAGTTCCGCCGCGTCCGAACGGGGCTGGTAAGGCCGGCACGCCGGGCGGCGCTGGACAGGGCGGTTCTGGTAAGCGCGTGTCCCCGGGCGAGACGGCGATGTTTACCGCTCTGTACGAGCAGTCTCAAAAGGCAAAAAAGACCGGCCGTGCAAGAGGGAATGTCTTTGCGGGCGGTGCAACCTCCACGTCGCAGCCGAGCGGGGCTCCTTCGGCACCTGCGAACAACGCAGGTGCTGTCAACGCCGCGAATACCGACGGCAACGTTAATGCCGGCAGGGCCGCCAACAATACTCCCTCTTCCGGTGGCGTGGGGCTTACGGGTAACCTTGGCACGATTTACACCGGCGCCTCCGAGACTGGCACGTTCGCCCGCCTGGATGATAGCGGTGTCGAGTTTGCGGGCTCGGGTTCCAAGGAAGATTATTACGATTTTGGCTTGAACTACGGTGGCGACGCTTCGTCGAGTTCGACCTCTGACGGTCTGGTCCGTCATCGCCATCGCAAGGGCGAGCGCAAAAAGCGTCACACTGGCGCCATTATTGCCGCTGTAGTCGCGGTGCTTCTCGTTGCGCTTGGCGCAAGCGGCTTTATGCTGCTTAACTCGGCAAAGACCGTAAAGAGCGAAGCGAAGGAGGCTGTCGAGATCGTCGGTGGCCTTAAGGACAAGGTCACGTCGGGCGATTTTTCGACGCTGCCTGACGACGCGAAGAAGATCGATGAGCTCTGCGACAGCATGAAGGCGGAGACCTCGAGCCCGCTGTGGACGGCGGCTTCATTTATCCCGGTGTATGGCAGCGATATCAATGCGGCCCGCACCATGATCGACGCCCTGTCCGATGTCTCGAGCAACGCGCTGGTTCCCATGGCCGATAACCTTTCGCAGGCCACGCCCGGCAAGCTGTTCCAGGATGGGACCATCAACGTGTCCGCACTGCAGGCGGTCGCCGATTCGCTCTCCGATAGCTCGAAGGTGTTCAAGAGCGTCAACGAGAAGATCCAGGGCATTGGCGATACTCATATTTCCCAGGTGACCGAGTTGGTCGATAAGGCCAAGGACGGCTTTGCCACCCTCAACGGCGCGGTTGACGCGGCGGAGAAGGTCGCCCCCGTCCTTCCCCAGATGCTCGGCGCCAACGGCCAGACGCGTCATTATCTTGTGCTCGCGATGAGCAATGTCGAGATCCGCGCCTGCGGCGGTTTCCCCGGTTCTCGCGGCGTGATGTCGGTGACTGACGGTAAGCTCGAACTGGGCGATTTTGTCAAAGTCGACATGATGAAAGAGCCTTTGAGTCCGCTTCCCATCACCGATGAAGAGGCAAACTTGTTCACGACCGGATGGGGCCTGACCGGATTCAACACGCTCGGATACACGATGGGCGACGTTACGATGACGCCCGATTATCCGCGTGCGGCACAGCTTGCCAGCGATATGCAGAAGGCCATTGTCGGAGATGACATCGACGGCGTATTTGCAGTCGATCCGGTATTCTTGCAGTATATGCTCGGCATTGTAGGCGGCACACAACTTCCTGACGGTACCGTCGTTGATGGAAGCAACGCTGCAAAGGTGCTGCTGCACGATATTTATTGGAATTACCCGGTAGAGGAACAGGACGCCATTTTTGCGGCGGTTGCCGGATCGGCTTTTAACAAGATCGTGGACGAACTGGGCTCCAGCGATATTGCTAAGATTGCTGGAGCCATCGAAAAGGGTGCTTCCGAGGGCCGCATCCTTATGTATTCGAGAAACGATGACGAGGAAAAGGCCGCGAAGGCTCTTGGAATATCGGGCGCCCTCCAAACCGATACGTCGGAGGCTCCGATTTTGGGCGTCTATGTGAACAACTACAGCTATTCAAAGATGGATTGGTTCCTCGATAAGCGAGTCACCATCGATTCTTCGGTTGAAAATGCCGATGGCTCGACGACGTATCGAGTGACCACCTCGCTCAAGAACACGATGACCCCTCAGGAGAAGGCCGAGATGCCTGGTTATTTCCAGGGCCATAACGGCATTAGCCAGGATATTGATGATGAGGTGCTGAGGCTTTATCTCTATGCTCCTGCGGGAGGCAGCATTTCGGACATTAAGACTTCGGGCTCCGGTTCTATCGAGATGAACGAAGCGACGCACGATGGCCTGAAGGTTGCATGGGGCGGTGTCCACATGCTTCTTGGACAAGACGTAAAGGTCGAGTACACGGTCACGACTTCGAAGGACTCTGGGCACAAAGAGCTTAAGGTTCGTACCACGCCAACCGCTCAAACGTTCGAACAGGATAAGTAAGATATGAAGTACTTTGGCACCGACGGCTTTCGCGGCGAGGCCAACGTTGAGCTGACGGTAGAGCACGCTTATAAGATTGGCCGTTTTGTGGGCTGGTATTACGGCGCCAACCGCGAGCGCAAGGCGCGTGTGATCGTGGGCAAGGACACCCGTCGCTCGAGCTATATGTTCGAGGCGGCGCTGGTGAGCGGCCTGGTCGCGAGCGGTGCGGACGCCTATATGCTGCACGTGATCCCCACGCCGGGCGTAGCGCATCAGACCGTGGAAGGCTGCTTCGATTGCGGCATCATGATCAGCGCGAGCCACAACCCGTTTTGCGATAACGGCATTAAGCTCGTCAATAGCGACGGTTTTAAGATGGACGAGGACGTACTGGAGCTCATCGAGGACTACATCGATGGTAAGAGCGATGTACCGCTGGCCACGGGCAACCACATCGGCGCCACGGTGGACTACATGCAGGGCCGCAACCGCTACATTGCTTCGCTCATCGCCAGCGCGAACTTTTCGTTGCAGGGCGTCAAGATCGGTATCGACTGCGCCAACGGCTCGGCTTCCTCGGTGGCCAAGCCGGTGTTTGACGCGCTCGGTGCCGACGTGCGCGTGATCAACGCCGCGCCCGATGGCTTTAACATCAACGTCGACTGCGGCTCCACGCATATAGAGCGCCTGCAGCGTCATGTGGTGGAGCAGGGCCTGGACGTGGGCTTTGCCTATGACGGCGATGCCGATCGCTGCTTGGCCGTGGACGAGCGCGGTCGCGTGGTAGACGGCGACCAGATCCTGTACGTGTGTGGCGTGTATCTGAACAAGCACGGTCGCCTTTCGGGCGGTACCGTGGTGCCGACGATTGCCAGCAACTTTGGCTTGGTCAAGTCGCTGGAGCTTGCCGGCCTAAGTGCCGTGACCAGCGGCGTGGGCGACCGTCACGTGTATGCCAAGATGCGCGAGGGCGGCTACAGCCTGGGCGGCGAGCAGACGGGCCATACGATCTTTGGCGATATCGAGCGCACGGGCGACGGCATTATGACCTCGCTGCGCGTGATGGAAGTGATTCGCGCCGAGCGCGAGACCCTCTCGCAGCTCACGGCTCCGTGCAAGCTGCTGCCGCAGGCGCAGGTGGCCGTGCACGTGGCGGACAAGGACGCCGCGCTGGGCAACATGGGTGTGCAGGCCGCCATCGCCGAGGCCGAGGCATCGCTGGCGGGCGAGGGACGCGTGCTCGTGCGCAAGAGCGGAACCGAGTCGGTGATTCGCATTTTGGCCGAAGCCCCCGACCAGGCATCCGCCGATGCCGCCATGAAGCGCATCGCCAACGCACTCGAGGCTCTATAGGGCGCCTTTTGGGCTGTCTGACAGGGGGTTATAAAATGATGTGGCCAAAAAAAGCAAAAATGAGTACTGTCACTAAATAAGTAACAGCAAATTTTGCCTCAAAAGGCCGTTTCGGTATTGCCTGAGCGTTATATCGACAGACGTTGCTCCTCATATGTCCAATAAACAGGGTCGCGGATGAGATTAAATCTCATC
>NZ_QRMC01000002.1:141640-242638 GCF_003472525.1 Collinsella sp. AM10-26 | reverse complement strand
GGATGAGATTAAATCTCATCCGCGACCCTGTTTTAGCCCGAAATAAATGCTATCAACTTGACAACAGTACTCATTTTTGCCTTTTTTGACCACAGCCTCTCCGGAGCAGTCACCCAGCACTTGGGGACGTTCCCTTTCTGCCGGCACTTAGGGACGTTCCTTATCTGCCGGCAGTTTAGGAACGTCCCCAAGTGCCGGGTCCCCAAGTGCCGGGTTGTTGGCTGGCGAAGAGTGTCCCAAACGACTAGTCATTAAAGAGCGGCCCCAATGACTAAGTGAAAGGGGGCGCTGCGAATTGATTCCGCGGCACTCCCCTTTGCGTTGGCGTGTCGGTTATGCCTTACAGCTGGTACAGCGTGGTGAACTTGTCTTGGAGGTAGCTGCAGTAGTAACGGGCGTCAAAGTCCATGCCACAGGCGCCCTTGATGAGCTCCGGCGCGTCCTTGGCGCGGCCCCACTGCCAAATGTGCTCGCCCAGCCAGGCACGGACGGGCGCCAGATCGCCGCTCGCGCAGGTACCGGTAAGGTCGACGCCGTCGCGGCACATGGCCGGCACAAACATGGCGTCGTAGGCGCTGCCCAGCGCATAGGTGGGGAAGTAGCCAAACGAGCCGCCGCTCCAGTGCGTATCCTGTAGGCAGCCGCGCGTGTCGTCGGGAACGGGAATGCCCAAGTACTCATCCATGAAGCGGTTCCAAAGCGCGGGGATGTCCTTGGCCGTGGCCTCGCCGGCAAACAGCATGCGCTCGATCTCGTAGCGCACCATAATATGCAGCGGATAGGTGAGCTCGTCGGCCTCGGTGCGGACCAGCGACGGCTGCGCGATGTTCACGGCGCGGTAGAGCGTGTCTTCGTCCACGCTGCCATAGACCTCGGGCGCGTGGCGGCGCAGTACCTCGAGCAGCGGCCCCATAAAGGCGCGGCTGCGGCCCACGGTGTTCTCGAAGAATCGGCTTTGGCTCTCGTGGATGCCCATGGAGGTGCCGCCCTCCAGGCACGTGCGCGCATAGGCGGGGTTCACGCCCAGCTCGTACATGGCGTGTCCCGCCTCGTGGATGATGCTGTAGACATTGGAGATACAATCGTCCTCGTAGATGTGCGTCGCGATGCGCGCGTCACCCACGGCAAAACCCTCGCTAAACGGGTGCTCGGTAAAGGCAAGCGTGGTGTCGTCCAGGTTCAGGCCGACAAGCTTCATCAGGTCGAAGCTCATGGCACGCTGGGCAGCCTCGGGCACGTGGGCGTGCAAAAAGTCGGCGGCCGGCTGCTGGCCGCGCTCGCCGATGGCGTGCACGAGCGGCACGACCGTGGCCTTGACCTCGTCACAAAACGCATCGAAGCTCTTGGCGGAAAGGCCGCGCTCGTACTGGTCGAGCCAAACGTCGTATGGGTCGCGCTTGGGGTCCATAAGCTCGGCCTGATGCTTGAGCTGGCCCACGATCTTGTCCACATAGGGCTCAAAGCTCGTCCAGTCATTGGCCGTCTTGGCCTTGTGCCACACGGCGTCGGCCTCGCAGGTGAGCCTGGTCCAGGCCTCGGCCTCCTCGGTAGGGACAACGCTCGCTTCGCGCTGGTCGCGGCCGAGCACGCGGATCTCGTCGAGCAGCTGCGGGTCGTCTACATGTCCGCCTGCAACCGTCTCGCGCGCTAACGAGCGTACGAGCTCAACGGATTTCTCGCTGGTCAGCAGCTTGTGATGCTCGCCGGCAAGCGTACCCATGGCGTCGGCACGGGCGGCAGCGCCGTTGGCGGGAGCAATCGTCGCTCCATCGAACTCGGCAATCTTGAGCAGGTACTCGCGAGTCCACAGCTTGCCTTCGAGTTTGCGGAACTTTTTGACGGCCTTATCGACCTTCATGCCTTTAGGCGTCTTGCCCGCTGCGGGCTTGGCCTTCTTATCGAGTTTCTTTCCCATATCGTATCCTTAATCTCGCAGGCCGAGCGCCGCAGGCGGGTGCACGGCCAGTTTGCACAGCTACCTGCTTTGTACCCAGCGCGAACAAAACGGAACGCGGCGATGCGCTCGCGAAATGTGTTATCCTATAGCCCAATGCGTTGACGGAGAGGGTTTTGCCCGCCGTGTCGCCGGCAAGAGAGGGAAGGTCATGGGCTGCAAGCCTTCCTGCGGTGGCAAGGGCCAAGCGTTCACTCCCGAGCAGCGACCTCAACGGGCGCGCGGCCAGTGGCAGCAAAGCCCCAGTAGGGAAGCCGTGAGCCTCGCGACAAGAGGCGCAGAGTGGGCGCGGCGGGCCAGACATCCGCCGGGTCAAACAAGGTGGTACCGCGGAATTTAACCGTCCTTGGGCAATGCACATGCCCGAGGGCGGTTTTTTGTTACCGAACCGGGCCGCGCATCCGCAGCATCGGGCGGCGTCAGCCGTCCCGGAGCGCGGATACGCGAGAGACGAAAGGGAAGACATGAGTCTGATTGATGATCTGGTCAAACTCGAGGAAGAGGCCAAGGAGCTCGTCGCAGGCGCCGACGACGCCGCAAAGCTCGAGGCTGCGCGCGTTGAGCTGCTCGGCCGCAAGGGCCGCATCACCGGCCTGATGCGTATGATGGGCAAGCTCGCTCCCGAGGATCGTCCCGTCATGGGCAAGCGCGCCAACGAGATGCGCCAGCTGATCGAGGGCATGCTCGACGAGCGCACCACCGAGATGAAGGCCGCCGCCCTCAAGCACGCACTCGAGCACGAGGCCGTCGACATTACGCTGCCGGGCATCCGTCCGCAGATCGGTCACCAGCACCTGATCAAGCAGATTATCGAGGAGGCCGAGGACATCTTCTGTGGCATCGGCTACACCGTCGAGTCCGGCCCCATGGTCGATACCTCCTACTACAACTTCACCGCGCTCAACGCGCCCATGGATCACCCGAGCCGCTCGGCCCGCGATACCTTCTACGTGGTCGACAACAACCCCGGCAGCGTCGCGCACCCCGAGGCTCACGCCCATGGCGAGTCCGACGTGCTGCTGCGCACCCAGACCTCGGGCGTGCAGATCCACACCATGGAGTCGCAAAAGCCGCCCATCTACATGATCTGTCCGGGCACCGTCTATCGTCCCGATACGGCCGACGCCTGCCACCTGCCGCAGTTCAACCAGATCGAGGGCCTGGTCGTCGACGAGGGCATCACCTTTGGCGATCTTAAGGGCACGCTCGACTACTTTGTTAAGTGCATGTTTGGCGAGGACCGCAAGACGCGTTACCGCCCGCACTTCTTCCCCTTCACCGAGCCCAGCTGCGAGGTGGACGTGAGCTGCCACGTGTGCGGTGGCAAGGGCTGCAACTTCTGCAAGCACAGCGGCTGGATCGAGATCTTGGGCTGCGGCATGGTCGACCCCAACGTTCTCATCAACTGCGGCATCGACCCCGAGAAGTACACCGGCTTCGCCTTTGGCATTGGCGCCGAGCGCGTCGCGGCCCTGCGCTACGACCTGCCCGACCTCAGAACGCTCATGACAGGCGATATGCGTTTCCTGAACCAATTTTAGGCTTGCCCAGGCACCCCATCTTGGCGTTCAAACCGTCGCTCGCGTACCTTTAGTACGCGTCGCTCCTCTTTCACGCCAACCTGGGGCACCTGGACAACCCTAAGGCGAACGTCTTCATTTGATATTCCTCCCTATGCGGAGATTAAGAACTAGGAGAGCTACATGCGCGTTTCTTACGACTGGCTCAAGACCATGATCGATATTCCGGAAGATCCTAAGACCCTTTCGGACGAGTATATCCGCACCGGCACCGAGGTTGAGGCGATTGACACCGTGGGCGAGTCCTTCGACCACGTGGTGACCGCCAAGGTGCTCACCAAGACCCCGCACCCCGATAGCGACCATATGTATGTGTGCTCGGTCGACGTGGGTGACAAGAACCTCGACGCCGACGACAACCCCGCCCCGCTGCAGATTGTCTGCGGCGCGCAGAACTTCGAGGCCGGCGACCACATCGTCACGGCAATGATCGGCGCAGTTCTGCCCGGCGACGTCAAGATCAAGAAGAGCAAGCTTCGCGGCGTCGTGTCCATGGGCATGAACTGCTCCGCGCGCGAGCTCGGCTTGGGCGGCGACCACTCCGGCATCATGATTCTGCCCGAGGATACGCCCTGTGGCATGCCGTTTGCCGAGTATGTGGGCTCGAGCGACACCGTGCTCGACTGCGAGATCACGCCCAACCGCCCCGACTGCCTGTCCATGATCGGCATGGCCCGCGAGACCGGCGCCATCTTCGACCGCGATTTTCACGTTGAGCTGCCCGCCATCAAGGCCGAGACCGGCCGCGCGACCGACGACGAGCTTTCGGTCGAGATTGCCGACGAGGGCCTGTGCGACCGCTATGTCGCCCGCATCGTGCGCAACGTGAAGGTCGGCCCGTCGCCCGACTGGATGGTCAAGCGCCTCAACGCCCTGGGCGTGCGTCCGCACAACAACATCGTCGACATCACCAACTACGTGATGATGCTCACCGGTCAGCCGCTGCACGCCTTTGACCTGTCAACCTTTGCCGAGCGCGAGGGCCATCGCCGCGTGGTGGTTCGCGCCGCCCAGCAGGACGAGAAGTTCACGACCCTCGACGGCGAGGAGCGCACGCTCGACGCCGGCATGGGCCTCATCACCGACGGCGAGCGTCCCGTGGCGCTGGCCGGCGTTATGGGCGGCATGGATTCCGAGATCGAGGACGACACCGTCGACGTGATGGTCGAGAGCGCCTGCTTCAACGCCGGTCGTACCTCGCACACCAGCCGCGACCTGTCGCTGATCTCCGACGCCTCCATCCGCTTTGAGCGCCAGGTCGACGAGACCGGCTGCGTGGATGTCGCCAACGTTACCTGCGCGCTCATCGAGGAGATCGCCGGCGGCGAGGTCGCTCCCGGCTACGTTGACGTTTTCCCCGCGCCCAAGACCATCGACAGCATCAAGCTGCGCCTGGCCCGCGTGCATGCCATCTGCGGCGCCGACATCGAGCCCGACTTTATCGAGCGTTCGCTCACCCGCTTGGGCTGCACCGTTGAGCGCGACGGCGAGGACTTCATGGTCACTCCGCCGAGCTTCCGTCCCGACCTGCCGCGCGAGATCGACCTGATCGAGGAGGTCCTGCGCCTGTGGGGCATGGGCCGTGTGACGGCGACCATCCCGGCTGCCAAGAACCACATCGGTGGCCTGACTCGCGAGCAGAAGCTCACCCGCAAGGTCGGCGAGATCCTGCGCGCCTGCGGCCTCAACGAGACCACGACCTTTGGCTTTGCCGCCCCGGGCGACCTGGAGAAGATCGGTATGTCCACCGAGGGCCGCGGTTGCCCCGTGGTGCTCATGAATCCGCTGGTAGCCGAGCAGACCGAGATGCGTCGTTCGCTGCTGCCGGGCCTGCTGCAATCCGTGGCCTATAACGAGGCCCACGGCACGCCCAACGTGCACCTGTACGAGGTCGGCAGCCTGTTCCACGGTCGCGAGAACGCCAGCCTGCCCAAGGAGACCACGTCCGTGGCGGGTGTGCTCTCGGGCCAGTGGAGCGAGCAGTCCTGGAACATGAAGTACCGCAAGCTGCGCTTCTTCTTTGGTAAGGGCATTGTCGAGGAGCTGCTCGCCCAGCTGCGCATCGAGAAGGTTCGCTTCCGTCCCGCCGTGGGCGAGGGCTACGCCTTCTTGCAGCCGGGCCGTGCCGCCGAGGTTCTGTCTGGCGGTACCGTGCTGGGCTGGGTCGGCGAGATCCACCCCGAGGCGCGCGAGGCCTGCGGCATAGATGAGGTCGTCGTTGCCTTTGAGCTCGACCTGGACAAGCTGATCAAGGGTGCCCGCAACCAGGAGAACTACCGCGAGTTCTCGCAGTACCCGGCTGTTGAGCACGACCTGGCAATTGTGGTCGACAACGCTGTGACCTGCGAGGATCTTGAGCGCCGCATTACCAGTGCCGGCGGTAAGCTGCTCGAGGGCGTGCGCCTGTTCGACGTCTACCGCGATCCGGTTCGCATCGGCAAGGGCAAAAAGTCCATGGCCTTTGCGCTTACGTATCGCTCCGACGACCACACGCTCACCAGCGAAGAGGTCGAGAAGGCGCACCAGAAGATCGTCACCAAGGTGTGCAAGGGCGTAAACGGCGAGGTTCGCGGATAGGATCGCTTGCGTCTGTGACGAATGTATTGCAAAACGGCGCACTGCTTTGTTGGCAGTGCGCCGTTTGCTATGATAGCCGGCGGCGTGTTACGAACCTAGCAATACGTAACACTGGCAAGGTGATTCAAACGGCACTGCGATCGCGTGCCGACAACCGGGAGGCGCTATGCACATTCCAGATAATTATCTGTCCCCGCAGACCGATGTCGTCATGGCGGTGGCGATGGTGCCCGTTTGGGTCCACTGCATCAAGAAGGTGCGCGCCACGCTCGATCGCGAGCATATGGCTTTTCTGGGCATCTGCGCCGCGTTCTCCTTCTTGCTCATGATGTTCAACGTGCCGCTGCCCGGCGGCACCACGGGTCACGCCGTCGGCGGTGCGCTCATCGCGCTGCTGCTGGGTCCGGAGGCCGCCGCCATCGCGGTTTCGGTCGCGCTGGCGCTGCAGGCGCTGCTGTTTGGCGACGGCGGCGTTCTGTCGTTTGGCGCCAACTGCTTTAACATGGCCTTTGTGCTGCCGTTTGTCGCTGCTATCGTGTTCGGTGCGCTCAACAGTCGTCTGCACGACAAGAGCTGGGGCACCTCGGTTTCTGCCGTCGTGAGCGGTTGGGTCGGCCTGTGCCTGGCGGCCCTGTGCGCGGCAATCGAGTTTGGTATTCAGCCGATGCTCTTTACCAACGTTTCGGGCGCGCCGCTGTACTGCCCCTTCCCACTGTCCGTGGCTATTCCGGCCATGTTGATTCCGCATATGCTGGTTGCCGGCGTGATCGAGGGCGTGGCGACGGCCGCCATCTACGGTTTCATTAAGAAGACGGCGCCGAGCGTTATCGTCGGGCCCGAGGCCGTCGATGGCCAGCTTGCTGCCGATGGTACCGCCAAGAAGACTTCCCTAATCCCCACGCTTATCCTGGTCGCCGTGCTTATCGTGGCCACGCCGCTGGGCTTGCTGGCCACGGGTGACGCCTGGGGCGAGTGGGACGCTGAGGGCGCCGCGACCGCCGTTCAGGAGGCTGGTGACGACAGTCTGCAGGCTTCGGTCGGCCTCGATGCTCCGACCTTTGCCGATGCGCTGCCCACGGGCGACTACCTGCAGGTCTATTCCGAGGAGCAGGGCCTTGGCTTTGCCGGCCAGGCTGCCATGTATATCCTCTCGGGCGTGATTGGCGTGGCGGTGCTGACCATCGCATTCCGCCTGGTCTCGCTGACGGTCAAGGAAAGCGGTGCTCATGGCAACAGCCGAGCTGCCTAGCTGGCTTGCGGCCGAGGAGCGATATGAGCCCGTGGGGGCTCGGCATCGTGTGATGCAAAAGAATGTCCTGCACCTGGCGAGCCTGCTTGAGCGGGTTCGCCTGGGTGGAGGCGCGCACGAGGGCGGGTCGATGGTCGACCGCGCCCTTTCTTGCGTTTCGGCTCCGGTGCGCCTGGTGGGGATGTTCGTTTGCGTCCTGTGCGTGTGTCTGACGCAAAGCCCGCTGTATCTCATGTTGATGGCGGCTATCGCGCTGGTGCTCGTTGCCGTGCGCCCTGTACGCGGGCTGCGCGCGACCTTTGTGCCGGCGCTCGGCGCCGCGGGACTCGCAGTGGTTCTGGCGCTGCCTGCTCTGCTGCTGGGCGCTTCTGCCACGGGCGCCATGCTCAAGATCGCGCTCAAGACCTTCATTAATGTGTCGCTGGTACTGGGCGTTTCGTGGACGCTTACCTGGAGCCGCATGTCGGCGGCGCTCAAAATGCTGCATCTGCCCGACGAAGTTATCTTTACGTTTGATATGGCGCTCAAGCATATCGAGGTGCTGGGACGCACGGCGCACGATCTGTGCGAATCGGTCATGCTGCGCAGCGTCGGATCCGCGCCTGCGGGTTTTTCGCGCACCGACTCGCTGGCGGGTATCATGGGCATGACGTTTATCAAGGCGATGGAATGCAGCCGCGCGATGGACGAGGCTATGCTTTGTCGCGGCTTTGCCGGTGCGTATCCGGCGCCCGCGCGCGCCGGGTTTGGCTGGCGCGATGCCGTTTACGCGGCCGTTGTGGCGTTGCTCGTCGTGTTGTGCGCGGTGTTGTAGCGCGGACGGTCGAACTGTCGATGTGAGTAGGGAAGGGCGGCGTTTTGACGATCGATATGAATAATGCGGCGGGCACGAACGGTGCGGGCGCCGAGGTCGCGCCGCTCATCGAGCTACGCGACGTGGTGTTTTCCTATGCGGGGCATACGGTTGTCGATGGTGTGTCGCTGCAGGTCGATCGTGGCGAGCTCGTTGCCCTGCTTGGTCCGAATGGCTGCGGCAAGACGACGATCATGCGCCTTATTAACGGTCTTGAACTCGCGGACGCGGGTGCGTACCTGTTCGACGGGCATGCGGTCGATGCGGCATATCTCAAGGATTCCGCGACGGCCCAGCGGTTCCATCAGCGCGTGGGCTTTGTGTTCCAGAATGCCGATGCGCAGCTCTTTTGCGCCACGGTTGGCGAGGAGGTCGCGTTTGGCCCCGCCCAGATGGGGCTGCCGGCAGACGAGCTCGAGCGCCGCGTGCGCGATGCCATGGGGCTGTTCCAGGTTGCCGACCTTGCCGACGCCTCTCCCTATCAGCTCTCGGGCGGGCAAAAGAAGCGCGTTGCACTGGCTGCGGTGGTGTCGATGAACCCGGATATCTTGATCCTTGATGAACCTACCAATGGACTCGACGAAGATTCATGCGACATCGTGGTCAACTTCTTGCTGGCCTACGTCGCGGCGGGTAAGACGGTCTTGATGAGTACGCATCACCAGGATCTGGTGCGACGCCTGGGTGCCCGCGCCATCTATATCGATCGATATCACCATGTGGTCGAGGCGCCTTCGCCGTCGTATGGAACCGAAAGCGGTGCTACGGACTAGTTGCTGCGTAAAGCGTGCGTAGCCGCCTGCGCGGCTTTGCCGTGATGGTATAGTTATCCAGGTTTTTTATGGGGGTGGCTATGCCAAGCTGGAACATTCATATCGCTCAGACGGAGCGTTTGCTGGATCGCACCAGTGTGCTTGCCGATAGTGTGCGCGACCGCAATGCCTTTTTGTTTGGCTGCGTGGTTCCGGATATCTTCGTGGGCTATATGGTCCCTGGCATCGCCGATCCCATCCCGTACCGCATTACGCACTTTGCCAAGCCTGAGCCCATCCCTAAGCCTCGTGAGCATGAGTTCTGGGATACCTATGTGGCACCGTTGCTTAAAAGTTCGCCCACCGGTGCGCCGGCCGCGGCGACCTCGATTATCGAGGAACGCGAGCGACTGAACCGCGTGCACTATCCCCAGCGCTACAAGTATGCCGAGCCGGTTGCCGGTCCCGGCGCTAGTGAGTTCTCGCTTGCGTCCGAAGATGTGGCGCAGTCGCTGCTCGATTTAACGCTGGGCGTCTGGTCGCATCTGGTGGCCGACACGGTATGGAACACGCGTGTGAACCAGTATCTGGAGGCGCACGGCGGCAAGCCGTGTGAGGAGTTCCGCATTAAAAAGCAAGGCGACTTTGACTGGTTTGGCAAGACGCTGGGCATTGTTTCGATTCCGCGTGCGACCAATCGCCTGTATACCGCGGCGACGCGTTTTGGGCAGTATCCCATCCATAACGAATATGTGCTCAAGACTATCGGCGTCATGCACGAGATTGTACGCGAAAACCCCGGTGAGCCCGATCATCCGCCGTATCGCCTGCTAACCGAGGAATTTTTCGATGCAACGTTTACCGATGTCATCGAGCTAACCGAGGCAGGCTTTGCCGAGCGCGTAGCCGCTCCCGGCACACCCGCACTGCCCCTGATTGCTAGCTGCTAGCTGGCCGGCCCGGTAGTGAACAGCTCGTCCCAATCGACAAATAGCTTTTGCCGCAGGGCATCTTCGGCGTCGCACTCCTGTTTGGTCTTTGGGGTGTAGGGAAGCCCAGCCTTTTTATGGATGAGCTCGGCTATGTGGTCGAAGCTCTTCTTATCCTTAATCTGGTCATAGGTAAGTTGGATGACGTCGTAGCCCATGCTTGTGAGTGCGGTGGCGCGCTCGGCATCGGAGAGGCTCGCGGCTTCGCTGTCATGAGCGGAGCGGCCTTGGCATTCCAGAATGACACCCATGCTGTCGGTGAAACTTTCGATGAGGATGTCGGCGTAACAGCAGGTTTTGTCATACAGCGAACGTGCGGCTTCGCTGAGCGGGATGCGCGCGTTATTGGTGATGTCTATGCCCAGGCCGCCTTCGTCGCGGGGGAGTGAGATGAGCATGGATGTCTGGACCTCGAAGGGTGAGGCAGTCTGTCCTGTCATGCGTTTGGCGGCCCAACGGAGTTGCTTGACGCCGCGCAGGCCTGCGGCCTGCTTGGCGAACGCGGCGATATCCGCCGCGCTGAGGAGCGGCGCGCGTTTCCACAAATTGGTGCCATTGCCCTTGGTGTCAACAACGCGCTCCCAGCCACAGTCGGGTGGAATGAGCTTAAGGGATATTGCCTCATCAAGTTGCTTTTGCGCACGCTCGCAGGGCGTAAATACTGCAAATGAGCTGCACATCTCATAACACGCCATGAGCAGCTGGTTGCGTGAGACCTGCGTAGCAAGGTTGAGCAGTGTGAACTCGGGCGATGTGACATCAAATCCATGTTCAGTTTGCCTAAACGACCCGGGAGGTGGTTCCTGGGTCAGCAGGCGGCTGCGAAAAAGCTTGCCGTTCGCGCGGCGACCCTTTTCGCCCACGAATCTCCAGACCGGCTTGTCGAGTAGATCCTCAAATACTGGCTGTTTTGAGTAATGCACCAAGCGATGGTCATGATCGGGCGGCAGGATTGCCGGATAGAGTCCCAGTATCTGGGGCGGGATGCGATAGTACTGGAAAGCCGAGGGTCCGCAAGCGAGAAATGACATAGCAATCCGATCGTTTGAGCGTTGTTTGGGCTAGAAAGGCTATCGGTTTCGGAAGTGCGGGGAAAAAGAGAAGCAGGCAAAGCACAAGGAGTATTTGAGCCAACTTTATCAGGGGTTTTGTTGAAATAAAAGAGATTGTGCTCGGGAGTTGGCGATTTTTCCCCGCACTTCCGAAAACATAGTCATTTTTGACCTTGCTAAAACGATTTAGCAGCGTCGGTTAAGGTGTGGGTTTGCCACCGGGCGAACACTTTTAGCGCTTGGGACTTTTTTTGGGCCCTGAAGGGTGGATTTCGCGCTTTTGGTAAAGAAATGGGTGCGTGTTTTGCCGTGTGCCGGCATTGACACAGAAAAAGGGCCCGGAAGGCGAAGCCTTCCGGGCCCTTTGCAATGCAAACATGCTTGCAAGTACGACTTAACGCACCTGAGCGACGTAAGCGACGTTGGTCGAGGAGACCTTGTCCTCGAGCTGGACGCTCATGCGGGGATCGCCGGCGGTGGCGACGGTCAGATCGCCGGTCTCGACGTAGCCGAGCTCCTTGGCGGTCTCGATCGCCTTGACGATCGTGCCGTTGACGGTGCCCTGGGTAATCTCTGCCTGGTGCGGGATGACGCCCCAGTACATGATCATCTGCTGGACGGCCCACTCGTGGCGGGAGAACGCGCAGATCGGCATGTTGGGACGGAAGTGCGAGATCAGGCGAGCGGTACGACCGGTGGTCGTCGGCACGGTGATGCACTTGGCGCCAACGGTGGTGGCCATGTTCACAGCGGACATACCCACAACGTTGTTGACAACGCGGGTGCCGTGAGCGTCAGCGGGAACCTCGAGCGGAGCGTGAGCCGGGAGGTACTTCTCGGTCTCGAGAGCGATGCTGGCCTGCATCTTAACGGCTTCGACCGGGTACTTACCGGCAGCGGACTCGCCAGAGAGCATAACGGCGTCAGTGCCGTCGTAGATGGCGTTAGCAACGTCGGCAACCTCGGCGCGCGTCGGGCGCGGGTTCTGCTGCATGGAGTCGAGCATCTGCGTAGCGGTGATGACGGGCTTGTAGGCCGCGTTGCACTTGGCGATGATCTCCTTCTGGATATGCGGAACGAGCTCGGGCTTGATCTCGATGCCCAGGTCGCCACGGGCGACCATGATGCCGTCGGAAGCCTCGAGGATCTCGTCGAAGTTCTCGACGCCCAGGGCGCACTCGATCTTCGGGAAGATCGTCACGTGCTCGCCACCGTTCTCGCGGCAAAGCTCGCGGATGCCGCGGACGGACTCAGCGTCACGGATGAAGGAAGCGGCGATGTAGTCGATGTTCTCGGTCAGGCCAAAGAGAATGTCCTGACGATCGCGCTCGGTGATGGCGGGCAGCGAGATGTTGACGTTGGGCATGTTGACGCCCTTGCGCTCGCCGATTAGGCCGTCGTTCTTGACGACGCAGGTCATGTCCTGACCGTCGACGGACTCGACCTCGAGGGCAACCAGGCCGTCATCGATCAGGATGAGGGAGCCCTTCTCGACCTCAGAGGGCAGAGCCAGGTAGTCGAGGGAGATGTGCTCAGCGGTGCCGTGGAAATCCTCGGACGTGGGCTGAGCGGTGACGACGATCTTGTCGCCGGTCTTGACGGCAACCTTCTTGCCGTCGACCAGAAGGCCGGTGCGGACCTCGGGGCCCTTGGTGTCGAGCAGGATGCCGACGGGCAAACCGAGCTCCTTGGAAATACGACGGACGCGCTCGATGCGACCGTGGTGCTCGTCGTAAGAGCCGTGCGAGAAGTTGAAACGGGCGACGTTCATGCCCGCCTTGATCATCTCGCGGATGGTCTCGTCGCTATCGCAGGCGGGACCCATGGTGCATACAATCTTAGTGCGCTTGTACATTCAGACCTCCATCTGACATCGTCTTGCGCTGATAGATAAACCATAAGAAATAAAACTGAGTTGATTATAACGAAATGACGACCGAATACCCCAAAAAATCGACCGTACGCCGATTTAGAAGTTCATTCTTTAGTCAAAAAAGACTAAAGAAAAATTTTACCAAGCGGTCTTACCGCTGCTATCTGGGCGATATTTCAGTTTGCCGATGCGCTGAAGAAAAAACGTTTTATCAATCTCGAGCATCACACTGTCTGCACCGTTGCGCCTGTGCCGTGTTTCCAGATGGAATGTTTTGGCTAGACGCGTCGCTTTGGGGTACCATAGCTCCACTATCAACTGCCGCTCAGCACGGCAGCCTTGATGAGCCCTTGCCCTTCTCCTGGGAATTATGATCGGGCATCAATCTGCTGAGTGGCCCGAATCCCAGGAGGGGACTCTATATGCAAAAGGAATACCTGTCCGCCGCGGCGGAGGTGCTCAGCGACCAAGGTGTCGATGAGAACCTCGGCCTGAGCAACGGCGAGGCGTCGTCGCGTCTTGCCAAGACAGGCCCTAACAAGCTTGAGGAAGCCGAGAAAACGCCGCTTTGGAAGCGTTTCTTTGAGCAGATGGCCGACCCCATGGTCATCATGTTGATCGCGGCCGCGGTTATCAGCGCGCTCACGGGCATGGTCAAGGGCGAGCCCGACTTTGCTGATGTCGCCATCATCATGTTCGTCGTTATCGTCAACTCGGTGCTGGGCGTAGTCCAAGAGGCCAAGAGCGAGGAGGCCCTCGAAGCCCTGCAAGAGATGAGCGCGGCGCAGTCCAAGGTACTGCGCGACGGCAAGCTCGTGCACCTGCCGAGCGCCGAGCTCGTGCCCGGTGACGTGATCATGCTCGAGGCGGGCGACTCCGTCCCGGCCGACTGCCGCGTGCTCGAGAGCGCCACGATGAAGATCGAAGAGGCCGCACTCACCGGCGAGTCCGTGCCGGTCGAGAAGCACGCCAACGTGATCGAGCTTGCTGCGGGCACCGATGACGTGCCGCTCGGCGACCGCAAGAACATGTGCTACATGGGTTCCACCGTTGTGTACGGCCGTGGCCGCGCCGTCGTGGTCGGCACCGGTATGAACACCGAGATGGGCAAGATTGCCGGCGCCCTGGCCGAGGCTAAGGAAGAGCTCACGCCGCTGCAGGTGAAGCTCGCCGAGCTCAGCCGCATCCTTACCATCATGGTTATCGTCATCTGCGTCGTCATCTTTGGCGTCGATATCCTCCGCCACGGCGTGGGCAACGTCCTTACCGACCCGACCGCTTTGCTCGACACCTTTATGGTCGCCGTCTCGCTCGCCGTCGCTGCCATCCCCGAGGGCCTGGTCGCCGTTGTGACCATCGTGCTGTCGCTTGGCGTGACCAAGATGGCCAAGCGCCAGGCGATTATCCGCAAGCTTTCTGCCGTCGAGACCCTCGGCTGCACGCAGACCATCTGCTCCGACAAGACCGGTACCCTTACTCAAAACAAGATGACCGTCGTCAAGCACGAGCTTGCTGCGCCTAAGGAGAAGTTCCTGGCCGGTATGGCGCTGTGCTCCGATGCCCAGTGGGACGAGGATTTAGGCGAGGCCGTGGGCGAGCCGACCGAGTGCGCGCTTGTCAACGACGCCGGCAAGGCGGGCCTCACCGGCCTGACTGCCGAGCATCCGCGTGTGGGCGAGGCCCCGTTCGACTCGGGTCGTAAGATGATGTCCGTGGTCGTAGAGACCCTGGACGGCGAGTATGAGCAGTACACCAAGGGCGCGCCCGACGTGGTGATCGGCCTGTGCACCCACATCTACGAGGGCGATAAGGTCGTCCCCCTGACCGAGGAGCGTCGTGCCGAGCTCGTGGCGGCCAACAAAGCCATGGCCGACGAGGCCCTGCGCGTGCTGGCGCTGGCGAGCCGCACCTACACCGAGGTTCCCGCCGACTGCAGTCCCGCTGCGCTCGAGCATGACCTGGTCTTCTGCGGCCTGTCCGGCATGATTGACCCTGTCCGCCCCGAGGTCGCCGACGCCATCCGCGAGGCCCACGATGCCGGTATTCGCACCGTGATGATCACGGGCGACCATATCGACACCGCCGTGGCCATTGCCAAGCAGCTGGGAATCGTCACCGATCGCAGCCATGCCATCACCGGTGCCGACCTCGATCGTATGAGCGACGAGGAGCTCGACGCGCATATCGAGGACTACGGCGTGTACGCCCGCGTCCAGCCCGAGCACAAGACCCGTATCGTAGAGGCTTGGAAGTCGCGCGACCAGATCGTGGCCATGACGGGCGACGGCGTCAACGATGCCCCGTCCATCAAACGCGCCGACATCGGCGTTGGCATGGGCATCACCGGCACCGACGTTACCAAGAACGTTGCCGACATGGTGCTTGCCGACGACAACTTCGCCACCATCATCGGTGCCTGCGAAGAGGGCCGTCGCATCTACGACAACATCCGCAAGGTCATCCAGTTCTTGCTTTCGGCCAACCTTGCCGAGGTCTTCTCGGTGTTCATTGCCACGCTCATCGGCTTTACCATCTTCCAGCCGGTGCAGCTGCTGTGGGTGAACCTGGTCACCGACTGCTTCCCCGCGCTCGCGCTGGGCATGGAGGATGCCGAGGGCGACATCATGAAGCGCAAGCCGCGCAACGCCAAGGACGGTGTCTTTGCCGGACATATGGGTCTGGACTGCGTGGTCCAGGGCCTAATCATCACCGTGCTGGTGCTGGCGAGCTTCTTTGTGGGCGTGTACTTTGACATGGGCTACATCCACATCGCCGATATGATCGCCGGTAATGCCGACGAGGAAGGCGTGATGATGGCATTCATCACGCTCAACATGGTCGAGATCTTCCACTGCTTTAATATGCGCAGCCGTCGTGCGTCGCTGTTTAGCATGAAGAAGCAGAACAAGTGGCTGTGGGCTTCGGCCGCGCTGGCGCTGGTGCTGACGGTGATCGTAACCGTGCAGCCGACGCTTGCCGAGATGTTCTTTGGCCCCGTGACGCTTGAGCTTAAGGGCGTTATCGCCGCGCTGGGCCTGGCCTTCCTGATCATCCCGCTGATGGAGATCTACAAGGCGATCATGCGCGCCGTGGAGAAGGAGTAGGTCGAAAGGCCATCCTTCCCACCGGCCCGACCGCCTGCGGGGTTTCCACGGGCACGTCCTCGCCGCTTTGCGGCTGCGGGATGTGCCCTTGGGAAACCCCTCCCGGCGGGCGGGCCTTCGGATAACCTCTCAGGACCATAAGCTGAGGGAAAGTTTGTGAGCTGGTCGGGCTTTGCCCGGCCAGCTCTTTTTGTTTTAAAATACCTGCTCAGTTGTGTGGTTTTGTGCTGGGAGGCGCTTGTGGGCAAGGCTAAGGCTAAGGCGAAGAAAAAGACGACGGGGGCGCGGGCTAAGCGCGATCGTCGTCGGAAGCTCGCGACCGAAGCCCCTGCATCTGCTGAGGAGTTGCTGGCAAGCGTGCCGGGGCTTGACGCGTTGCAGGATGTTCCGGCGTTCGATGACCTGCCGGTCGATGCGGCTCAGCAGGCTGCATTTGACGACTTTTGCGCACAGGCTGAGGAACCCGAGCAGATGCAGCTCGGTGCCGTGGTGCGCCTGGACCGCGGATTTCCGCTGGTGGCAACTGCCGACGACACGTTTCGTGCCGAGCATGCCGTAGGGTTTGCCAAGTCGCGTGGCGAGGACGAGGTCTTGCTGCCCGCTGTGGGCGACCGCGTGGCGGTTCGCCGTGCTCCCGGGCACGACATGGGCGTGATCGAGTGCGTACTGCCGCGCCGTACGAGCTTTGAACGTTGGCGCGGCCGTGCCCGCGGAGAGCGCCAGGTGCTCTGCTCCAACGTGGATAGCGTGCTAATCGTGCAGGCGCTCGGTGCTGGCGAGGTGCTGCTCGACCGCGTGGCGCGCTCGCTGGTGTTGGCGCTCGACTGCGATGCCGAACCGGTGGTGGTGCTCACCAAAGCTGACCGCTGCGATGCCGAGGAGCTCGAGCGCGATCTGGACCGCGCGCGCCGCCTGGTGGGTCCGGACGTGCGCGTGATCGTGACGTCCTCTGCCGAGGGCCGCGGCCTGGACGAGGTCCGTTCCTGCGTGCCTGCTGGGAGCTGCGCCATGATTCTGGGCGAGTCGGGTGCCGGCAAGTCGACGCTGCTCAATGCACTGCTGGGCCACGATACGTTGGCGACCGGCGGTGTGCGCGAACGCGACGATCAGGGCCGTCACACTACCGTCGCGCGCGTGATGGTGGCGCTGCCGGGCGACGCCGGCGTGATCGCCGATGCCCCGGGCCTGCGCAGCCTACCGCTCGTGGGTCACGAGCGGGGTCTGGCGCGCGCCTTCCCCGAGATTGTCGAGGCATCGCGCGCGTGCCGGTTTGGCGATTGCACACATACCCATGAGCCGGGTTGCGCCGTTCGCGAGGCCGAGGACGCCGGGCAGATCGACGGCCTGCGTCTGGAAACGTTCCAAAACCTGGCGTTATCCATGCGCGTGAGCGCTCAAATGCTCGATCCCGATGTCCATTTGTAATTGATTTTTCCTATGGCAGCCGTCTCCCAACTGTTCGGGAGACGGCTTTTTTGCTGCGGAAAAGCCTCGAAACATGCAGTTTGCTGACGTGCTGACCAAAACCTTGCCACGAGCTTGACGGGCTGGTCAGTTTTTGGTCAGCGATTGGTTTGACATCGAAAACCAAGATCGCGATTGCGCCGCTTTGCACTCTGACCGCCCAGACAATGGTGGTACGGGCATTCGCCCGGCACTGCCATGAGAGGAGCGGCCGTGAACAAGAGCAAGCGCATCGCCATCAGTCTGGTCGCAGGCGTGCTCGCTGCTCTGCTCTGCATGGTTTACGGCTCGTCGATCCGCTCGCAAGCCGAACAGGTCCAGGCTGAGACCTTGGCCAAGTACGGGGGCGATCGCGTCGAGGTATGCGTTGCGGCGCGCGATATTGATGTGGGCGAGACCCTCGATGAGACCAATGTCATAACCCAGGAATGGCTGACGAGCCTGCTGCCGCGTGACGCGGCGACCGAGCTGCGCCAGGTGCGCGGCGACGTGACGACTTCGCGTATTCCCAAAAACGCCGTGATCTGTAATGTCTACACCAAGGCCGAGAGCCACAAGCTCGAGGTGCCTAAGGGCAAGGTCGCCGTTTCGGTGGCGGTCGATGCCGAGCACTCGGTCGGCGGCGCCACGGGCGTGGGCAGCTACGTGGATGTGTATGTGCAAAAAGACGGCGTAACCGATCGGCTGTGCGGCGCGTACGTGATCGATACCAGTGAGGATTCCGGCGCCACGCGCGAGGGCAAGATCGAATGGGTGACGCTGGCGGCTGACCCCGAAGACGTCAAGGAACTGCTGGGCGCCTCGGGCAAGGGAACGGTCAGCTTGACGATTCCCGCCACGGCGCGCGGCAGAAAGAGCGGAGGCGACGAGTGATGAAGGCGATCTGGCTTGCGTGCTGCGCGTGCGGCGATTACGGGCTGTTGCAGCGGGAAGTCGAGGGCCGTGATGCGGGTGCACAGGTGCTTCGCGTGGGTGACCTGGACGGGCTGGTTTCCATGGCGCGGGCGTTTCCGTCGCGCCGCGGGGCTGCCATCATCGCGGCGTCTCTGTTTGATACCGAAGATGTGCGCAAGACTGTTGCGCGCCTGACGGCCGAAGGCCGCGTGAGTCGCGTGGTCGTGTTGATAGAAGCGCTCGATCCGTCGGATATCAAGGGGCTGTTTCGCGCGGGGGCGACCGAGGTCATCGCTGCGCACAGTATATGTGGCAACGGGCGCGCGGGCGAGGGAGCGGTTGATTCCGATCGGCGCATGACGATTGAGCCCGATGCTTTTGTTGATAGGGAACCCGGGGCGCCTCGCGCTACAAGAGGCCCGCGTGTTGATGATTATGGAAAAGCGGAAGCCGAGCATGGTCGGCGCCCCCGGAACCCCCTTGTATACGATGACGCTGGAGGGCCGGCACAGCATGCTGGCGACTCCCCGGCTGTAGATATGGGATACGTGCACGGCGTGAATCTGGCGGATGAACTGGACGAAGTTGAGGGCTTTGCCGGGTGCGGCGAGTTGTCGCCGATGCAGCATGAGCAGATTGCACAGAACGAGCCTGCCTCGCAGACCGAACAAGCTGCCATGCCGGCTTGGACGCAGCGTGTGGTTGCGGCGGGGGAGACGGGGACGCTGTCACCGACGCCCGCCCCGCCGCTTCAGACGCCGCCGGCAGACGCCGCCGCTCCGCCGCATCGAGCTCCGGTCATCTGCGCCATTTCGGGTTCGGGCGGTTGCGGCAAGTCGACGATTGTTGCCACCATGGCACACACATCGTCGCTGTTGGGCTTGCGTGCCGCCGTGCTCGACCTGGACCTGATGTTTGGAAACCTTTACGACTTGTTAGGCGTCGATGCTCCGCGCGATATAGCGGCACTTATCGAGCCGTCGGCGGCGGGCGCGCTCACCGAGCCGGATATCGTAGCCGCATCGATGCGCGTGGCGCCGGGCGTTACGCTCTGGGGTCCCGTCGCGGCGCCCGAGCAAGCCGAGCTCATGGCACGTCCGGTGGAGCTACTGCTTGATGTTCTGCGTTGCGAATCCGACGTGGTCTTTATCGATACCTCGATCTTTTGGGGCGACGCCGTGGCGGCTGCGGTGGCGGCGAGCGACCGTTGTCTGGTCGTTGGCGATGCGGCGGTGTCGTCCGCGACATCGGCGTCGCGTGTCATTGAACTGGCAAGTCGAGTAGGTGTGCCGCGCACGCGCATGAGCGCTGTGTTCAACCGGTTCGGTGCGCGCGGGGCAGACGAGGACGTCGCCATGCGCTTTGAGATTGCCTGTGCGTTGAGCTCCAAGATTCGTATCGCCGATGGCGGACAGGATCTCGCCGCGCTCATGGCGTTTGGGCGCGCTGACGAGGCAGTGGGGCAGACCAGCGCTTTTGCGACCAGTGTGCGCGAGGCCACGCGCGAGATGCTCGTGGAACTGGGGTGCGCCGTCGGCCCTTGGAGCGATATGGTCGCCGACCGTGCAACACGCACCGAACGCCCGCGTATTCGCCTTCCCTGGTCGCGCGAGGGTGATCAGCGATGAGCCTGCAAACGAGGATTAAGGCTGCCGGCGCTGCAGCGACGGCAGCGCCTGTAGATGCAGGGCGTCGCCGCGCGGTGAAACGACGCACCAAGCGCGCCGTAATGGACCGCATGGGTTACGACGAAGTGGCGCGTATCAGCGCCTATATCGACCCGGCGCTTGCCCGCTCGGAATTGCGTCCCGCGGTGGAGGCGGCGCTCAATGTTGAGGAGCCGACCGATCTCGCGACGCCCGAGCGCGAGACCATCATCGACGAGATTTTGGATGATGTGGTGGGCTTGGGGCCGTTGCAGCCGCTCATCGAGGACGACACCGTTACCGAGATCATGATCAACGGCTGCCGCTCGGCTTTCTTTGAACGCGGCGGCGTTTTGTATCCCATCGAGCACGCGTTTGAGGACGATGAGCAGATCCGTGTGCTTATCGACCGCATCATCTCGCCACTTGGCCGCCGTATCGACGAGCGCAGCCCCATTGTCAACGCCCGCCTCAAAACGGGCTATCGCGTCAACGCGGTGATTCCGCCTGTGGCGATTGACGGACCGATTCTCACCATCCGAAAGTTCTCGGACCGTATCTGCTCTCTGGACGAGCTCGTGGGGTTGGGATCGCTGCCGCTTTGGTATGCGCAGCTGCTGTCGTGCGCGGTGTCGCTGCGACAGGACCTGGCGGTTGCGGGAGGCACGGGATCTGGTAAGACCACCCTGCTCAACGCGTTGTCATGCGAGATTGCCACCGGCGAGCGCATCGTGACGATCGAGGACTCTGCCGAGCTCAAGTTTGCACATCATCCGCACGTGGTGCGCCTAGAGGCGCGCGAGGCTTCAATTGAGGGTGAGGGCGCGGTGACGATCCGCGACCTGGTAACTAATGCCCTGCGCATGCGCCCCGACCGCATCGTGGTGGGCGAGGTGCGCGGTGCCGAGTGCTGCGACATGTTGCAGGCCATGAACACGGGCCACGACGGGTCGCTCACCACACTTCATGCGGGTTCAGAACAGGAGACCGTGGTGCGCCTGACGTTGCTTGCACGTTATGGCATCGATCTGCCGAGCGAGCTCATCGAGGAGCAGATTGCCATGGCGCTCGATGGCATCGTGATGTCCGAGCGCCACGCCGATGGCAGGCGCTTTGTGGCCTCATATTCGGGGGTTCACCGCGGCGTGTCGGGCGGTGTTGAGCTCGAACGCTACGTGACTTTCGATGCCGCCGAGCGCACCTGGACGCTCGACCGCGAGCCGCCGTTTATCGCAGAAGGCCTGCGGTCGGGGGCGCTTACACAAGAGGAGGTGGACGAATGGAGATCGCTATGCCCCTCGTCGTAGGGGGCTTGGCAGGGCTTTCTGTCGCGACGGTGTGTGGGACAGAGCCTCGTGTGCCGCGGGTACCGCCGTCGGAGCTGGCACGTCAGGCGCTCGAAACGGTGGCAGAGAAGCTGCCGCGTGAGCTGGTGGAAAACGATCTGCTGAAAAAGATCGCCCGTTCGTGGGCATCGTTGGTCCCCACAGATCGCTTTGGGCTTGCTATTGAGGATAACGCGACTCGCCTGGCATTTCTGCTGCTATCGAGCGGTGTCTGCTGCGTTTTGCTAACGATGGTGTCGTTATCGCCCCTCGGATTTGCCTTGGGACTTGTTGCTCCGTTTGCCGTTGGCGTCGCCCGGGATGGCTTTGAGAGCCGGCGCGAGCAACACGATGTGGAGGAGGCCATGCCCGAGGCGTTTACCGCACTTTCCATGTCGCTTGCCTCGGGACATTCGCTGGCCCAGGGCATGCGCTTTGTGGGCGCTCATGCGCAAGAGCCGGTGCATACCGAGTTTTTGCGGGTGGCGGCGGCGATCGATTGCGGCATCTCGGCGACCGATGCGCTCGACGACCTGCTTGTCCGCATCGACGCCCCCGGGCTTTCGCTTGTCGCGTTGGCGCTCAAGGTGTCGCAGCGAACCGGTGCCCCGCTTGCCGACCTGCTGGCCGAGGCGTCGAGCATGGTGGGGGAGCGCATTGAGCTCAAGCGCCGCCTGGATGTCAAGACGTCGCAGGCCCGCATGTCGGCGCATATGGTCGCGGCGATGCCGGCGGGCATGTGCGCGGTGCTGGCGCTGCTTTCGGCAGATTTTCGTCGCGGTCTTGTGACGCCTGCCGGTGCGGGCGCTGTGGTGCTGGGTCTTGCCCTCAACGCCGTTGCCCTGGTGGTTATCCGGCGCATTATGAGGGTGGAGCTATGAGCGCCCTGGTTGCAGTTGCGGCTTGCCTGTGCGCTCTGAGTGTATTTGTCGCGACGGGTTTGGATCGGGCGGATGCACGCAAGATCGCAGGTACCTGCAAGCGCGAGGCAGTGCTGGTCGCTGCTGCGGGTCGCTCGGTGGCCGATGCCCTGACCGCGCGAGTGAAGGGCGCGGTTGGGGCGGGCGGCCCGGCGCGAGTGTCGCTCGGCGAAGTGTCCGAGATGATCGATGTTGTTCGCTTGGGTCTTTCGGCCGGTCTTTCGTTTGATGCGGCGCTTGAGATTTTCTGCGCCAACCGCCGGTCAGTGCTGGCTCTTCGCCTTGAGCGGGCCCGCATGGCGTGGCAGGTGGGCGTGGGCACGCGTGAGGACGAGTTGTTGGCCACCGCGCGCGACCTGGACGTGCGAGCGCTCGAGACCTTTGCCATCACGGTGGGGCAGGCGCTCGCCCTGGGTGCCCCACTTGCCGAGACGCTGGCCGCTCAAAGTCGCGAGATCCGTGCAGCTCATCGCGCCGCGGTTGAGCGCGAGATCGAGCGTGCGCCCGTCAAGCTGCTGATTCCCACCGGCACGCTCATCTTGCCGGCGTTGCTTCTGTCCATATTGGGCCCGCTGCTGGGAGCAGGCGGGATGATGTAGGGAGGAATACATGAACACGATGGTCGAAGTTGCTGACAAGGCTTGGAACTGGGCTTTTTGCCGGGCGATCCGCGCTCGCCAGCATGCCAAGGAACTGTTGCAGGAGGAGAGCGCGCAGGGTACCACCGAGTACGCCATTTTGGTGGGCGTGCTTGTGGTGATCGCGATTATTGCCATCGTTGCATTTAAAGGCAAGGTTAAAGAGCTATGGGATGCGATCAGCGAGGGCATCAACAGCCTGTAGAGGGCGAGCGCCCCATCGGGGTGCTGCTGGTGTTTGCTTGCCTGATCGTGGCGATAGCGGCGGTGCTTTGGGGGCTTAACTCCGCGCGGCAGCAGCGTCCTGGGGCCGCCTTCGACTCGGGCTCAGATTCGGCGGTGGCGTCTCAAAAAGATGAGACGCGAGATGCGGACGATTCGGATGTCGCTGTCACGGCGCAAACCTTTCTGCGGACGCTCGACAAGCGGTCTGCCACTGCGACGGATTCGCCTGAGGGCAACGCGATTGCGGTCCGGCTTGCATGGTCCGAGGACCGACCGATGACCGAGGCAGCGGCGGATATGTTACGCGCCTACCGCGAGGTGCCAACGGCCCAGCTCGCCCTGAGCGGCTATCTCGATATTAAGGGCAACGTATGGGGCGCCATCGTGCGCGATGGACGCGGCTGGGTCGATATGGTGACGGTTGCTGCGGATGTCGGCGATGCTTCGTGCCGCCTGCGCGTGATCCGCCTGAGCCCGCAGGCATCGAACTCAAAGGAGGGGTCGTGAAATGCATGACGTCCTGCGCGAGGAATCTGCCCAGGCGACGGTCGAATACGCCATCGTCACGGTGGCGCTGCTTTCCATCGTGCTGGCGATCGCGGGACTTTGGCGTGCTGGCACCGATGGGCGCTTGGCGGCGCTGGTCGAGCGGGCGGCATCCCATGGCGTTGCCTCGACGTCGGTTATCGACGCCGCTGCGGGCGCTAAGGACATCGCGTTGTATTGATATCGCGCGTGAGGACCGGGCGCAGTCTACGGTCGAGGCCGCTTTTTTGCTGCCGACGTTTCTGACGCTCATCCTTCTCGCACTGCAACCGGTGTGCCTGCTCTATACGCGCGCGGTCATGGAGTCTGCCGCCGCCGAGACCGCGCGGCTCATGACCACGACGACGGCGGAGGACGATGATCTTAAGGAGTTCACCCGCCGCCGGCTTGCCGCAGTGCCCAACGTTTCGATCTTTCATGCCGGCGGGCCGTTGTCGTGGGATATCGAGCTTGGCCGGGCCGGTGCGGGTGGCGTCTCGTCCGTGTCCGTTTCCGGCGAGGTCAAGCCGTTGCCTGTGATCGGTGCGTTTGCGCAGGCTATGGGTGGTACCGCCGAGGGCGACTACGTTGAGCTCAAGGTCAATGTCTCGTATCAATCGCGTCCCGAATGGCTGGAGGGAGATTATGATTCGTGGATTGCTGCATGGGATTAAGCGTTTCTGGTCTAGGCGCGTTTTGACGCGCCGTCCGAGCTGCCATCGCAAACGAGGAGGCTTTATGGGTCGAGCCGGTATCGACCTGTTTATCGAAGACGGTGCCTACACCACGCTTTCCTCTGCCGTGGTCATCCTAGTGGTGCTTACGTTGTTGTTTTCGTCAACCGCGGCGATATGGAGCATGTCGCGTGCCGGGGATATCCAGGTGGCGGCCGATAGCGGCGCGCTGGCGGGTGCCAACGTAGTGTCGTCCTATCACACGGCTGCCACGGTGGTTGATGCGAGCATCTTGAGTCTGGGGCTGGCGGGGTTTGCCACGATCGGGACGGGCCTGGTCGCCATCCTCATCCCGGGTGCCGAGCCGGTTGCCGGCAATATGGTCGACACCGGGATTGGGATCATTAAAACGCGCAACAAGTTTGCCAAAAGCGCATCGGAAGGCTTACAGAAAATCGAGACGGCTCTGCCGTATCTGGTTGCCGCGCGAGCTACACAGGCGGTGTCGGCGCAGGATACCGATAGCGTGAGCTATACCGGTACGGCGCTTGCCGTGCCCAGGACGTCCGAGTCCGATTTCGTTGCGCTCGAGGGGTCCGAGATCTCGCCCGATGCTATTAAAGACACGTCAGATGATTTAGAGCTCGCAGCCAAAAAGTTGAAGGAGGCTTCTGAGGATACGGCGAAAGCAAAAGAGCGCGCCTGGCTTGCGGACTGCGGCGGGTCGGACAAGGGCACGATTGGTAGCCGTTCGTGCATGTGGGAGCGCGCGAAGAAGCTGGCGTCGCTGCCGGGCGAGCTCAACCCACATTACGCATCGAGCGTCACGTGGGAGCCCCAGGTGGCGCTTGACCGAGCGAGAACATATTACCGTCAGCGCTTGGCTAACGAAAAGCCGCTTGGAAGCGGTGTCGAGATGCAGGCGGAGTCTGCCGCTCGAAAGGCGTTCTATCGGTATGCCGGTGAAGAGCTCGGGCGTGCCTCCATCGTGGACGACGGCACGAGCGTCGTCGCGGACCTGCCGCTGCTGCCGCGCAATGCGGACGAGGTCAGGGCGAGCGATCTTTATACCGATGCCGCGTGGCCGACGAGCAGCAATGACGGCAAGACGTACATCCATTATGGAACTGGCTGCCCAAACTATAAAAAGGGAGCGCCGGGAGGACTGTCATCGGTTGCTGACTTTGACGGGAGAGAAGCATGCGACCGCTGCCATTTTGGAGTCAAGACACTGGGTGCCGTCGCCGCTCCTTCTACATCGATCGAAAACGGCTTCGAGTATCACTTTGACAAGTTCAAAGACGCCATGGAAGACTACGCCGAATGCCGCAACAAAGAGCTTGAGCTCGAGCGACAGACCGAAGGCGAGGCAGATCGCGCGGGAAGCGCATTCGATCAGGCCATTCAAGCGCTTTCGGGTGAGCGTCCGCGTATCGCGCCGCCCGGTCGCAACGGCGTGGTCGCCCTTGCGGTTTCGGGCGATATGACCAGCCCCGATCAACTTAACTCCTCGTTTAACACGGCGGTTGAGCTTGGCAGTCGCGGTGCCATCTCTGCCGCGGTGCTGGCGCCCGATGAGGCGACGGCGCAAAACAACGTGCTTTCGCGATTTTTCTCGACATTGAAGGAACGCTCGGGCGGCGTTGCCGGCGTGCTCGACGGCGTCATGGATGTTTGGGGACGGCTGCTCGTAGGATACGGTGATATCCAAGGTTCGGCCGACGAACTTATGGACGAGATGATTAAAGACCTAGGAGGGGGCGGCGGCGCGTTGGGCTCCATCGCATCGTGGCTCGGCGATACCGTTTCGGCGTCCGTGGCGGCGCTGGGTTTGGAACCGTGCGACTTGCGCCTGCGAAAGCCGGTGCTGACCGATTCCGCCAACGTCATTAAGAGTCCGGGGTCTGACATTGCTGGTTTCTCTCAAGCGCAAGACAAGCTGCGAGGTATTCCGTTGGGCGTGACCGATCCCAAGGCGCTTTGCGAGGCGTTGGAATATCAAGTCGAACGCACCATTGGCGGTACGGTGTTCACGCTTGCGGAGATTCCTCTGCCCGGCGGCGGCTCCATCCCACTCACCGTCGATGTCGCCACGCTGGTTGGTGCTCTGGGCGGTGGGTCGTAATGAGTATCCGCATGCGTCTGCGTGAGGAGCGCGCCCAAGCGACGGTGGAGATGGCAGTGGTTACGCCCGTTTTGCTGGTGCTGGCACTCATCGTGTACAACGTCATGATCTTTGCCAGCGCTGTCGCGCGCTTCGACCGCGTGGTGCCCGACATCGTGTTGGCGCACGCCGTGGCGTCGGAGGGGGAGGGCGACGAAAGCTCTGCCGATGCCTCGGCGACGGTTCAGACACAAATTCTGAATGCCATGGAAGGCTATGACTTGCAGATCGAAGTGTCGAGCGAGCAAGGCGCGGAGGCATCGGATGGTGGCCTGCTCTCCCTATCCGGTACGTTTAGGACCTACACCTGCACCATGCACTATGAGCCGTGGCCGACTTCTCTCAGCATCGCTGGCGTTCCGCTGGGGGCGCCGACAACGTTGTCGCACGAGCGCGCGGTGACGGTCGATCCATGGCGTCCGGGGGTGGTCATGTGACCGCGGTCTCGTCCTACATCGCTTACGCGCGGGCACTCAACAGGCTGGGTTGGACGCCGGCCGAGTTTGCGGTGGCGGAGTCGTTCGTCGTGCGCCTGCTCGGCATGCTGGGACGGCGTCCGGTTGCCGCCAACGGCCTGCCGCTCGTCATGGCGTTTCCGCACTGTTCCTCGGTCCACACGTGTTTTATGGCCTATCCCATCGATATCGCCTTTATCGACCGCAACGGCAACATCCTCGCACGCTATGAAAACGTCCGTCCGTGGCGCATGTGCTCTCACCCGTGCGCCTGGGCCGTACTGGAACGTCCCTCAATCCTCGCCTCGCTCCCTGCCCTCCAACAAGTGCCGGCGTAAGAATTGGCGACAGCGGACTTTCGTCATACGAAATTGGGTAAGATGGAGGAGAAGATGCATGGATGTTGAGATCCATCCCAACGCTAAAAAGCACCTGACGGAAAAGCAGGTGCTTAGCGCCTGGCTTGCGGTTACTGAGTGCATTCGTCGCGAGTCGAAGGACGAGCCGCCGAGATGGCTTGCGATTGGATGGCTCCCAGACGGACGAAGCGTGGAGCTTGTCGCGGTCGAGCTTGTCCGTGGGTGGCTTATCATTCATGCCTTGTCTCCAGTCCAGAAGAAATTTTGGCAGAAGATTGAACAGACTCGGCAAAGGGGTCGATGATGGGCAAGACGTATACGGCCGCTAATGGTCAGGTTGTAACGGATGAAATGATTGACGCGTGGTGCAAGTCGTACGAGCGCGGAGAGTTTCCGGATGGCGAACACACCGTTGGTGGGATTGTGCATGGACGGCCCCCACTCTCAGGTGAGGGGACGGCAACGCTGTCGGTCAAGATTCCTCTGGGAATGAAGGAGGCCATTCGTCGACGGGCGGCTGCCGAGGGGATGACGCCAAGTGAGTTTGCCCGTGCGGCTCTGAGTGAAAAACTTCTTGCTGCCGGCTGATGCCCCTGACGTGCCGATTTATAGAACCGAGGCTGTGCTCAAAAACTTTTTTAAAATTCTCGGTTGACCGGAACGCGTCCTTGGTTATACTAATCAAGCCTTGAAACAAGGCACACCTCAAATGGCTGGGTAGCTCAGTTGGTAGAGCAGAGGACTGAAAATCCTCGTGTCAGGGGTTCGATTCCCTTCCCCGCCACCTTGAATTGACTAGGACCCCTGCAAAGGGGTCCTTTTCTTTTATGCAGACCCCACATGGAATCGAACCCCGTGAGGGCGCGGAGCTGAGTAAACGCGTAAGCGTTTGCCAGCGCAGCTCGCAAGGCGCGCAAGCGCCGCAGCGGTCCGTCCGCGCAGCGCGCGGACGCGATTCCCTTCCCCGCCACCTTGAATTGACTAGGACCCCTGCAAAGGGGTCCTTTTCTTTTATGCAGTCCCCTGCGGAAAGCGCATCCCAGACATTCCTCCCGCTTTTGCGTCACTTTTCAGACCATTCGGTCGCCTGCCCGCACGCGCGGGTATACTCAAAACGATACTTTTCCTATGCAATACGATGCGGGCTCGACCTGCACGATCCGAGGGGGGCAGTGATGGAGAGGATACTCGGCGTTAATCTCTCTGGCTGGTTTATTCCCGAGCCTTGGGTGACCCCGTCGCTGTACGCGGCGACCGGTGCATCCAACGCGGCCGAGCTGCAGGAGGCCATGGGCACCGCCGCCTATAACGAGCGCATGCGTCGTCATTACGAGACGTTTGTGAGCGAGGATGATTTTCGCCGTATGGCGCAGATCGGCCTCAACGCCGTGCGCCTGCCGGTGCCTTGGTATGCCTTTGGCTCACAGGAGTCCGATGCCTCCTATATCTCGGTTGTCGACTACATCGACCGCGCGATTGAGTGGGCTGCCAAGTACAACATTCGCGTGCTGCTTGACCTGGCAACTGTGCCCGGTGGTCAGGGCGATTCCAACGATTCGCCCACCACGCCGGAGGCTGTTGCCGAGTGGCATTCGTCCACTAACGGCCGCCATGTCGCACTCGACGTGCTCGAGCGTTTGGCCGATCGCTACGGTGAGGCCGAGAGCCTGCTGGGCATTGAGCTGCTGGACACGCCGCAGATGAGCGTCCGCAAGAGCCTCTTTACCATGACGGATGGCATTCCGGCTCACTACCTGCGCAACTTCTATCGCGATGCTTACGAGCTCGTCCGTTCGTATATGCCCGAGGATAAAATCGTCGTCTTCTCGTCTTCGGGGTATCCCAGCGAGTGGAAGCATTTTATGCGCGGCACCAAGTACAAGAACGTCTACATGGACCTTCACCTGTACCATTACCGTGACGAGTATGCACTCGACATCACGAGCCCCCGCGGGCTGACGACGGCGATTTCGCGTAACAAGCGCGAGCTTAAAGAAGCGATTTCGACGGGGTTCCCCGTGCTGGTGGGCGAATGGTCGGGTGCGGCGATCTTTGCCAACTCGTCGGTTACGCCCGAGGGCCGCAATGCCTACGAGCGCGTGTTCATCGCCAATCAGCTGGCATCGTTTGCGCCGGCTGCCGGTTGGTTCTTCCAAACGTGGAAGACCGAGAAGCGTATTGCGGCATGGGATGCCCGCGCGGCGCTCGGTACGCTCGAGCGCGGCATGATTGAATAGGTTGATATGACGCAAAACAGCGCCCATACGGGCAAACTCTATGTGGTCGGCACACCCATCGGCAACTTGGGAGACCTGTCCCCGCGCGTTGGCGAGGCGTTTGCCGCCGCCGATGCCATCTGCTGCGAAGACACGCGTGTGACGTCAAAGCTGCTAATGCACCTGGGTATCTCCAAGCCGCTTGTCCGTTGCGACGAGAATGTGATCGCCAGCCGCGCCGCCGGCCTGGTCGACCGTCTGCTGGCGGGGGAAACCCTCGCCTTTGCCTCGGACGCCGGCATGCCGAGCGTGTCCGATCCCGGCCAGGCGCTGGTCGAGGCAGCGCGTGAGGCCGATGTACCCGTCGAAGTTATCCCCGGGCCCTCTGCTTGCGTCACGGCGCTCGTTTCGTCCGGCATTCCCTGCGAGCAATTTTTCTTCGAGGGCTTTTTGGGCCGCAAGCACGGTGACCGCGTGCGCCGTCTGCAGCGCCTTGCCGTGGTGCCCGGCGCGCTCATCTTCTACGAGTCTCCACATCGCATCGTGGCGACGCTCGAGGCTGTGGCCGAGGTCTTTCCCCAGCGTGAGGTTGCCGTCTGCCGCGAACTCACCAAGCTACATGAGGAGGTCTTGCGTGGGCCCGCCGCCCAGCTTGCCGAGGAGCTGCGTGCTCGTGGCGAGGTAAAGGGCGAGATTGCGCTGGTCATCGCGCCGCCGAGTGAGGACGAGGAGGCCGGCATCGTGCCGGCTGGCGCTGCGGCGGCAGATCCCGACGAGGCCCTGCGCGAGGATATCCGCGCCGCGCTCGAGGAGGGGGAGCCCGCTTCTGCGGTGGCCAAGCGCCTGTCTCAGAAGTATTCGCGCCGCAAGCGCGATGTCTATGCCATGGTGCTCGATATGCAATAGATGGAGGATATCCAGCCCTTGCGCTAGAATCATCCCCTGTATGCAACGTTTTTCTGGAGGACTAACCCCATGGATCAAAGCAAGCCTTCGTTCTTTATCACGACGCCCATCTACTACGTCAACGCCGATCCGCACCTGGGCACGGCTTATTCCACCATCATCGCCGACGTCCAGGCTCGTTATCGCCGCTCTGCCGGCTACAACGTCAAGTTCCTGACCGGCATGGACGAGCATGGCGAGAAGGTCGCCGAGGCCGCAGCCAAGCACAACATGACGCCGCAGGAGTGGACCGACAGCCAGGCTCCGCACTTCAAGGAGTTGTGGAGCAAGCTCGAGATCTCCAACGACGACTTCATCCGCACCACCGAGCCGCGCCAGCATCATGCTGTACAGTACCTGTGGGAGCGCATGAAGGAGTCCGGCTACCTGTATAAGGGCAGCTATGATGGTTGGTATTGCGTGCCCGACGAGACCTACTTCACCGATACGCAGGTCCAGAAGGGTGACGAGGAGTACGGCAGCGTCGGTCAGCACCTGTGCCCCGATTGCCACCGTCCGCTTGAGCGCGTGCAGGAGGAGTCTTACTTCTTTAAGCTTTCCGCCTTCCAGGACAAGCTGCTCAAGCTCTATGACGAGCACCCCGACTTTGTTGAGCCTGCGTTCCGCATGAACGAGGTGCGCAGCTTTGTCGAGGGCGGCCTCAACGATCTTTCCGTGAGCCGCACGAGCTTTGACTGGGGCATTCAGGTTCCGTTTGATGAGGGCCACGTGACCTACGTGTGGTTCGACGCCCTGCTCAACTATATGACGGCTGTCGGCTACGGTGTCGACACCGACGAGGCCCGTGCCGAGCTGGCCTATCGCTGGCCCGCGCAGTTCCACATCGTGGGCAAGGACATCATCCGCTTCCACTGCGTCATTTGGCCCGCCATGCTCATGGCCATCGGCGAGGCCCTGCCCGAGCATGTCTTTGCCCACGGCTTCCTGACCGTGCGCAACGCCGAGACCGGCAAGGCCGAGAAGATGTCCAAGAGCCGCGGCAACGCCATCGCTCCGCAGGACGTCATCGACATGCTGGGTGTCGAGGGCTATCGCTATTACTTCATGACCGACGTGGTGCCCGGCACCGACGGCGCCATCAGCTTCGATCGCATGGAGCAGGTCTACAACGCCGACCTGGCCAACAGCTGGGGCAACCTTATCTCGCGTTCGCTCAACATGAGCGGCAAGTACTTTGACGGCTGCGCGCCCGCCAAGCCCGCATCGTTCGATGCGTTCGACAACCCGCTGGCAAAGATTGCCGATGGCCTGGTTGAGCGCTATATGGCCAAGATGGACGTGCTCGATTACGGTGGAGCCAAGGACGAGGTCATGGAGCTCATCCACGCCGCCAACCATTACATCGAGGACTCCGAGCCTTGGGCGCTTGCCAAGGACGAGGCCAAGGCTGACGAGCTCGCGTTTGTGATCTACAACCTGCTCGAAGCCATCCGCATCGCCGCCCACCTGCTGATGCCGCTCATGCCTCAGACTTCTGCCGAGGCTCTGCGCCGTCTGTCCTGCGAGGACGAGGCCGCAAGCGACGATCTCAAGGGTATTTGCGCTTGGGGTCTGCTTGCCGGCGGCGCTCCCGTCGAGAAGGGCGAGCCGCTGTTCCCGCGTCTGGGTTAAGACGCCGCGCGCCATATCGGCAATTCGCAGTTTAGGTGTAAGGGCATGGCCGCAACGGTCCATGCCCTTTTGTTTCAAGACGTCGCCACCATGCTAAGGAGGCAACTATGACAACTTCGCCTTTGGCAAACCCCACGGCAACAAGGGAGCTGCTGGAGGAGTTTGGCCTTGCGACCAAGCATCGCCTGGGCCAGAACTTTCTAATCGACAACCATGTGATTGAGCGTATCTGCGAGCTTGCCGAGCTTGCAGGTGACGAGCGCGTACTCGAGGTGGGTCCGGGTGTTGGCACGCTCACGCTTGCGCTGCTGCAGGAGGCTGCGTGCGTCACGTCGATCGAGGCCGATCCCGAGCTCGAGCCGGTGCTCGATGCCCATGCTGCCGACTATGCCAACTTCCGCTTTATTATGGGCGATGCGCTCAAGGTGGGCCCGGAGCAGATTGAGCAGGCTGCTGGCGGCGAGCCCACGGTATTTGTCGCGAACTTGCCCTATAACGTGGCGGCGACGATCATTTTGCAATTTTTCCAGACGATGCCGGCGCTCAAGCGTGCCGTCGTCATGGTGCAAAAGGAGGTTGCCGATCGCATTGCCGCGACGCCGGGCAATAAGACCTATGGCGGCTATACGGCAAAGCTCGGCCTGTATACGCAGGTGACGGGTCGCTTTGAGGTGCCGCCGCGCTGCTTTATGCCGGCGCCGCATGTGGACTCAGCCGTCGTGCGCATCGACCGCGTTGACGGCGTGGTGCCCGAGGGGCTCGATTGCGAGTTTGTGGCCCGCGTGATCGACGCCGCATTTGCTCAGCGTCGCAAGACTATCCGCAATTCCATGAGCGCCAACGGCTTTGCCAAGGACGTGCTCGATGCCGCCTTTGAGGTTTGCGGTATCGCGCCGGCCACGCGAGCCGAGACACTCGATGTTGCCGACTTTGTCCGTCTGGCCCAGGAGCTCATCCATGATGCCTAATGCCGAACGTGTGACGTTTACCAAGAAAAAGAAAACGGTCGCCTGTCCGGAGCCCTTGGCGCCGCTCGCTGATACTCATGCGCACCTGCTTTCGTTTTGGGGCAAGGAAGTGCCCGAGACGCTCGTGCGCTCTAAAGCCGCGGGCGTCGACCTGTTGGTGACGATCTTCGACCCCATTGCCGATAAGCGCAGTGTGGCGGACTATAGCGACTGGCTAACGCGTGAGATTCTGCCAATGCAGAATATTCCGCAGATTAAATATCTTGCCGGCGTGCATCCGTATGGCGCGCCGGACTATACCGACGACGTTCACGCACAGGTCGTTGCCGCACTCGATGACCCCTTATGCGCCGGTATTGGCGAAATCGGCCTGGACTACCACATGGACTATGACGACGATATCGCGCCGGCGCCCCATAACGTGCAGATTGACTGCATGGCGCGCCAGCTCGAGCTTGCCGTGTGCCGTAACGTGCCGGTGGAGCTGCATCTGCGTCACGAGGACACGGACCAGGAGCGTACCTCGCACGTGGACGCCTACAACGTGCTTCGTGAGGTGGGCGTGCCCCAGGCCGGTTGTGTGCTGCACTGCTTTGGCGAGGACCGCGCCACGATGGAGCGCTTTGTGGGTTTGGGCTGCTATATCGCCTATGGCGGCGCGGCCACCTTTAAGCGCAACGATGACGTGCGCGAGGCATTTGCGGCGACCCCGCTCGATCGCATTTTGTTCGAGACGGATTGCCCGTATATGGCGCCGGAGCCCATTCGAGGTCTTGAGTGCGAGCCGGCAATGATTTCAATCACGGCAAACACGCTGGTCAACGACCGTGTCGATCGCACTGGTGAGGACGCCGAAACAATCGCGCAAGCCGCTTGGGAAAATGCTTGCAAACTTTTTCAAAAATAGTTCTTGCGTTCACGGTGGCGCTCCGTTATTCTAATTCCTGCACGCGGGCGTGGCGGAATTGGCAGACGCGTACGGTTCAGGTCCGTATGGGGGCAACCCCATGAAGGTTCAAGTCCTTTCGCCCGCACCATTGAATGAAAGAGCTCCCAGCAATGGGAGCTTTTTTGTTATGTGCTCATCGCGGGGACTTGAACCTGCGAAGGAGCGAACGTTAAGAAAACGCGGAGTGTTTTTAGCGAGCTGGCGAGTCCGCCGGCAGGCGGCCGAAGCCGGTGCGGATCCGCGCAGCGGATACGCGGATGTCCTTTCGCCCGCACCATTGAATGAAAGAGCTCCCAGCAATGGGAGCTTTTTTGTTACGGGCCGTTTTTGGCAGATTTGACCTATCGATTTCGCGCGGTAGATGCCCCTGCGGTCAAAAAGTGGCAAATATGAGTACTGGCACGAAAATAGAGACATTTCACGAAGCCATTTTTGCTCATTTTACGCAACAGATGTACGCTAATTTGACTCAATCATGAGACGAAATGAAGTAATTTCGATAGACTTCGGGTTCAAAGAGGCGATTTTGACCCAAATACGCTGTTACTAAACTGGTAACAGTACTCATATTTGGTCTTTTTTGACCACGGGTCCTCTTGTTGGTGTCACACAGCTGCTTCGTGCGGGTATCCTAGTCCCAACGTGTGCCTATCAGAGGAGAGACCATGCTGTTTTCCGGTATCATCGCCGCCCTTACCAGCCTTTTGATTCCCATCATCATCCTGTTGCTGCTGCTGCCCAGCGCCTGCTATGTCGTTGAACAGCAGCATGCTGTGATCATCGAACGCTTAGGCAAGTTCAACCGCATCGTCAACGCGGGCTTCCACATGAAGGTGCCCGTAGTCGACCGTAAAGCTGCCACGGTGAGCCTGCGCACGATGAAAAACGGTTTTGGTATCGACGTTAAGACTCAGGACAATGTGACTATCGGCCTCGAGGTCTCGGCTCAATATCACGTGAGCTATGACATGGGTGCTGGCCCGGCGGATTCGGGCATCTACAAGAGCTACTATATGCTGCAGGAGCCCGTCGACCAGATGCGTGACTTCATCACCGACGCCCTGCGCTCTTCGATTCCCGTCTACACACTCGATGAGGTCTTTGCCAAGAAGGATGACATCGCCAAGGATGTTAACGCTACCGTTTCCGAGCAGATGGCTGCCTACGGCTTCACCCTCGTGTCGACGCTCATTACCAAGATCGCACTGCCGACTGAGGTCGAGAACTCTATGAACGACATCAACGCCGCCCAGCGCAAGCGCGCTGCGGCACAGGAGCTCGCCGAGGCCGACCGCATCAAGCGCGTCACCGAGGCGACCGCCGAAGCCGAGGCCATGGAAAAGGCGGGCGAGGGCATCGCCAACCAGCGCAAGGCGATCGCTCTGGGCATTAAGGACTCGCTCGAGATTATCCAGGAGACAGGTGTTGGCAACGATGAGGCCAACCAACTGTTCATGTTTACGCAGTGGTCCGAGATGATGACGGAGTTTGCTCGCATGGGTAAAACCTCGACGGTCGTGCTGCCGAGCGACTTCTCGCAGTCGGCCTCTATGTTCGAGCAGATGCTGACCGCCGGCAAAGTTCAAAACGGTTCGAAGGAGTAGGCACGCGTGAAATACACCGTCGTTTGTGTTGGCAAGCTCAAAGAGCGCTTTTGGAAGGACGCGTGTGCCGAGTACACCAAGCGCCTGGGCGCCTATGCCAAGGTGGATATCCGCGAGGTGGCCGATATCGACCCTGCCAAGGCGGGCGGCGTGGATGCCGCGCGTGACAAGGAGGGGGCGGCGATTCTTGCTGCCTTGCCGTCTCGAGCGCATGTGATCCTGCTGGCTATCGAGGGCAAGGAGCGTTCGAGTGAGGAGCTCTCGGCGAGGCTCGACGATCTTATGCTGCGAGGCAGTAGCGACATTGCCTTTGTAATCGGCGGTTCGGACGGCGTGAGCGATGACGTGCGCGCACGAGCCGACGAGATGCTCAGCTTTGGACGTATTACCTTGCCGCATAACCTGGCGCGTGTAGTGCTGCTAGAGCAGATTTACCGTGCCTGCAAGATCAGCCGTGGCGAGCCGTATCACAAATAGGTCGGCAATACGAAACAGTGACGTGGGACAATACCTTTCGTTTTGAGGAATGTGTCTGAGAGGACTATGTGATATGAAGATCGGATTTGTCGGTTTTGGCAATATGGCGAGCGCCATGGCCGATGGCTGGATTGCCGCCGGTGTGACTGCGAGCGACATGTGCGCCTGCGCGGGCCGCTACGACGCCTTGGTTGAGCGCTGCGAGGCGCGTGGGATGGTCGCCTGCCATGATGCGGCGGAGGTTGTCGCCGCATCTGATATCGTGGTTGCTGCGGTCAAGCCGTACATGATCGAGAAGGTCTTCGCTCCGCTCAAGGACATTCTTGCCGACAAGGTTGTCCTTTCGGTCGCCTGGACTTGGGACAGCGCCAAGTGGGAACAGGTCCTGCCGGGTGTCGCGCACATCTCGACGGTGCCCAACACGCCGGTTTCAGTGGGCGAGGGCGTTATCGCCTGCGAGAAGTCCTCTACGCTCAACGACGAGCAACGTGCTGTTGTGCTCGACCTGCTCGGTAAGCTTGGCGCCGTCGTCGAGCTCGACACGAGCCTGCTGTTTGTGGGCGGTACCGTGGGCGGTTGCGCACCGGCATTTGTCGCCATGGCGATTGAGGCCTTGGGCGATGCGGCCGTCAAGCACGGTATCCCGCGCGCCGATGCCTACCGCATCGTGAGCCAGATGGTGCTGGGTACGGCAAAACTGCAGCTTGTAGGCGGCCAGCATCCTGCGGCGATGAAGGATGCCGTATGCTCGCCCGGCGGCGCCACCATCAAGGGCGTCGTCGCGCTCGAGGACGCCGGCATGCGCAGCGCCCTGGTCAAGGCCATCGACGCCACCCTCCAGTAAACCTGCCATTTAGGGACAGGTTTATTTTGGCAGGTTTTTCCTGCGGTTTTGTCCTTTTAGCGAAAAGCGCCCCGCAACTGGCTCAATTCCAGTTGCGGGGCGCTTGCGTTTGCCCAGATAAAACCGACCATAATAAACCTGTCCCTTTTTGGTCGGTTAGTCCCAGAAGCCGTCTTCTTCGTCCTCGGATTTGGGGCCGCGGTCGACATACATCTTATGGGTGCGCTTCTCCATTACAAAGGCAAGAATCGCAAACAGCAGGATGCCGCCGGCGAAAAGGATGGCAAAACCGGTGCGGGTGCCAAACAAAAAGGAAAAAACTGCGTCCATTGGGTGCCTTCTTGCGTAGTTGAGTTGGGTCGTAAACGCTCATAAGTATATACTTGCCCATACATGTACAAGGTTGCAACCTAAATGGAATGTATATCGCCGGAGGATCTAATGCTTGATATCAAGTTTGTTCGCGAGAACCCCGATGCCATCGATGTCGCCATGGCTAACCGCCAGACATCTTGGGATCGCGAGAAGTTCTTTGAGCTCGACGACGAGCGCCGTGCCGTCATCACCGAGGTCGAGGAGCTCCAGGCTACGCGCAACGCCGAGTCCAAGAAGATCGGCGCCCTGATGAAGGAGGGCAAGAAGGACGAGGCAGAGGCCGCCAAGGAGGCCGTGCGCGCCGTCAACGAGAAGATTGACGGTCTGGCCGAGCGCCGAGGCGCTCTCGAGCAGGAGCAGTATGACTTCATGGCTCACCTGCCCAACATCCCTTGTGAGGCCACGCCGTACGGCAAGGACGAGGACGAGAACATTGAGCGCCGTCGTTGGGGCACCCCGCGCGAGTTCGACTTCGACTTTAAGCCGCACTGGGATCTGGGCACCGATCTGGACATCCTCGACTTCGAGCGCGGCAACAAGCTCTCCGGCAGCCGTTTTACCGTTCTCGGTGGCGCCGGCGCCCGTCTTGAGCGCGCCCTCATCAACTTCTTCTTGGACACGCACACGAGTCGTGGCTTCAAGGAGTGGTGGCCGCCCATCGTCGTCAAGCGTCAGACCATGTTCGGTACGGGGCAGCTGCCCAAGTTCGAGGACGACGCTTATCACGTCTCGGGCGACAACTTCCTGATCCCTACCGCCGAGGTTGTGCTCACCAACCTGCACGCCGGCGAGGTTCTCGACGCCGACACCCTGCCGCGCCGCTACACCGCCTTCACCCCCTGCTTTCGCGAGGAGGCCGGTTCCGCCGGTCGCGACACCCGCGGCATCATCCGTCAGCACGAGTTCGACAAGGTCGAGATGGTCAAGTTCGCTAAGCCGGAGGAGTCCGACGAGGAGCTCGAGAGCATGACCGCCGAGGCCGAGTACCTGCTGCAGCAGCTGGGCCTTCCGTATCGCGTGATTAGCCTGTGCACCGGCGACTTGGGCTTCTCTGCCCGTCAGACCTACGACGTCGAGGTCTGGCTGCCGAGCTACAACGCCTACAAGGAGATCAGCTCCTGCTCCAACTGCGGTGACTTCCAGGCTCGCCGCGCCAACATCAAGTATCGTGACCCCGAGAACTTCAAGGGTTCGCTCTACCTGCACACTCTCAACGGTTCCGGCCTGCCGGCCGGCCGCACCATGGCCGCCATTCTGGAGAACTACCAGAACGCCGACGGCACCATTACGATCCCCGAGGTTCTGCGTCCTTACATGGGCGGTCTCGAGAAGATCGAGCCGGTCGCGTAACTTGGCTGCATAGGGGATATGCAAGGGCGCTCCTTCGGGGGCGCCCTATTTCGTGCGCAGGTCCATACCATGCCGTGCGGACAGCTCAATAGAAAACACACGAACAACTGTTCTGTATACAGCCATCTACCTGCTATGCTTTTGCTAAATAAGAGCGAGAGAAAGGGGACGCGATGGAGCTGTTTGATGATCGGGTGGTTTTGTTTGAGAGCGACGAGGGCGGGGAGTACCTGCTTGTAACGTGTGAGCCGTCTGGCATGGGTGGCCTGGTGGTTCGACAGACGAGCGAGGGTCCGTTGACCCAATGGTGCTTTGAGGAGTCGCCGCATGTGGTCGAGACCTTTGTGACGCATGAGGGACTTGTGGCCCTGGAGCATTTCTATGGGGTCCGGACATCTAACCAGGCTGCGCGCATGCTGAGCATCTCGTTTGCCGATTATGATTGTGCCCAGCGGGTGAGATCGCTCCTGAGGGAACTTGATGCTAAGTTTGACGTGATCGAAAAGCCAATCGATCGTACGGGGAACGGTGGTATATGCGGAGCAGCGTGACAAAACTGCGTTCCACAAAAAAGTTTGAGATTGTGCTTGACTCCAATAAGCTAAAGTGGTTTTATATGTCTTGCGCTGCGGCGTTACCTCAGCTGGATAGAGGGTCTGACTACGAATCAGAACGTCATAGGTTCGAATCCTATACGCCGCACCAATTGAAATTGAAAGCCTCCGGTGACGGGGGCTTTTCTTTTAGGCGGACGCCGCATGGATTCGAACCTCGGTCGAGGCGCGAGCGTCTTAATCATCATTTCGTAAAATTTTTCCAAATTGTCGCTTGACCCATCGAGGGGTCACGTGCATAATAATCCGTGCGTTGCGGCGTTACCTCAGCTGGATAGAGGGTCTGACTACGAATCAGAACGTCATAGGTTCGAATCCTATACGCCGCACCAATTGACTTTAAAGCTCCCGGCAACGGGGGCTTTTCCTTTACGGGGGCAGTGCGGAGATTCGAACCTCGGTCGAGGCGCGAGCGTCTTTATCATCCTTTCGTAAAATTTTTCCAAATTGTCGCTTGACCCATCGAGGGGGCACGTGCATAATAATCCGTGCGTTGCGGCGTTACCTCAGCTGGATAGAGGGTCTGACTACGAATCAGAACGTCATAGGTTCGAATCCTATACGCCGCACCAATTGACTTTAAAGCTCCCGGCAACGGGGGCTTTTCCTTTACGGGGGCATTGCGGAGATTCGAACCTCGGTCGAGGCGCGAGCGTTAAGAAAACGCGGAGCGTTTTTAGCGAGCGGGCGAGTCCGCCGGCAGGCGGGCGAAGCCGGTGCGGATCCGCGCAGCGGATGCGCGGAATCCTATACGCCGCACCAATTGACTTTAAAGCTCCCGGCAACGGGAGCTTTTCTTATATCGCGATGCGTCGAAGATCGCATCAAGGGGTCAAAATGAGTAAAAATCAAATTCAATAACTTTTTTTGAAAAACGCTTGACGATTATTCAGTCCATGTGCATAATAATTAACAAGTCGCGGCGTTACCTCAGCTGGATAGAGGGTCTGACTACGAATCAGAACGTCATAGGTTCGAATCCTATACGCCGCACCATTTGAGATTAAAGCTCCCGGCAACGGGGGCTTTTCTTTTACGTAAACACCGCATGGATTCGAACCTCGGTCGAGGCTCGGGCGTAAAGAAAACGCGGAGCGTTTTTAGCCCGCGGGCGAGCACGCCGGCGGGCGGGCGAAGCCGGTGCGGATCCGCGCAGCGGATGCGCGGAATCCTATACGCCGCACCATTTGAGATTAAAGCTCCCGGCAACGGGGCTTTTCTTTTACGTAAACACCGCATGGATTCGAACCTCGGTCGAGGCTCGGGCGTAAAGAAAACGCGGAGCGTTTTTAGCCCGCGGGCGAGCACGCCGGCGGGCGGGCGAAGCCGGTGCGGATCCGCGCAGCGGATGCGCGGAATCCTATACGCCGCACCATTTGAGATTAAAGCTCCCGGCAACGGGGCTTTTCTTTTACGTAAACACCGCATGGATTCGAACCTCGGTCGAGGCTCGGGCGTAAAGAAAACGCGGAGCGTTTTTAGCCCGCGGGCGAGCACGCCGGCGGGCGGGCGAAGCCGGTGCGGATCCGCGCAGCGGATGCGCGGAATCCTATACGCCGCACCATTTGAGATTAAAGCTCCCGGCAACGGGGCTTTTCTTTTACGTAAACACCGCATGGATTCGAACCTCGGTCGAGGCTCGGGCGTAAAGAAAACGCGGAGCGTTTTTAGCCCGCGGGCGAGCACGCCGGCGGGCGGGCGAAGCCGGTGCGGATCCGCGCAGCGGATGCGCGGAATCCTATACGCCGCACCATTTGAGATTAAAGCTCCCGGCAACGGGGGCTTTTCTTTTGCGCCAGCTTGAGTGCTTTCGTCCAAAGGGACGATTTCCTGTCGACTCGTGTAAGATTCCGAGTAGATGTCGCGACTTATTCGCGACCACTCCTTCTCAAGCGACCGATCAGGGTGATATTTCGTGGCAGAGCGTCCGACATACAAGCTCAGGTTTCTCGATCCCAAGAAGCGCTTTCCGGCGATGCCCGAGCAGCCTGCGGGACGCTCATATGGCGTGGTCTGGAAACTCTTTGGCGAGGATCAACATGAATCTTGTTATGTCGTCGAATTCGTTGGCAAAAGTCATGTGTCGCTTTTGGGCTACGTAAGCGTTTCGGGTGAGGTGTACAAGGTGGACCGCCCCGTTAGCGAGGCTCCGCTGCCCAACGATCCCGACATGGAACTGGTCCTTGACGAGTCCGATTCCAGTATTGGCGAGATTATGGTGAGGGCGGCCAACGGCGCCATGCGCGCGTGCGCGCGAACTGCCGGATCTCCCGAAGGCCCCATGCGCGAGCAGTCCGACCGCGAGACGTGGAATTCGACCCGCGCTCTTCCTTACGGCGAGTTCATGGCCTCGATGTTCTTGCGCTACGTGATATTTGCCAACTCCGAAAGCGCTATTGCGAACACGGCGGGCGTCGACGGTCTCGATGATGACATGCAAAACGTTGTCGACAAGATCAAGCTCGTAAAGTTACCCGAGCCGGTCGAGGTGTTTTTGGGCTTTAACACGGCACCGCTCCCCGATGCTATCGAGACGCTGCTCTACCGCGTTGACCATACCGAGAATCCGAGTGGTATCGAGCGTTATGCCGCGGCCTTGATGAGCGAGGTCAATCTGCCACGTCTGCGCACCATCGCGGCAAAAACTGAAATGAGCCTAGCGCGCATCGACCGCTCAAAGCTTTTCTATCTCAATTTTGATCGCAGTCTTCTCGATCAGGCCGAGATCGATGCCCTGCTTGCCATCGAGTGCCGTCTCAACCGCCTCTCTGGCATCCTTGAGCGCATCGGGGCCGGATTAGGCCCCGTCGCGTCCTCGCCGAGCTTTGAGGGCTGTGCGCTTTTTGATTCGTGGCATATCGCCAAGACGACCAACGATGTCCCCCGTCTGCTCGATACGGCCTCAAGCGATAACCCGTGGGGCAAACCGGGTACGGTGGCTTGCCAGCCGGGCGGTGAGTGGGACGTTCGCACCCGCTTTGCACGTATCGTAGAAGCGCTCAACGTGGTCACACGGCTCGACTATACCTATCGAGTAAATGTTGCCGAGGGGATTATGCTCGTTCGGTTTGGGCGCTCTGTCGTGGATGCCATGCCGCAACGTGAATACGACGCTCAAGATGACGCCTGGCGCGAGCTGGAAGAGGACACGCGTGCGATCTGGGCTGCGGAGCACGATGCGCGCGTGGCGCTCACGCTTGCGGCGGCGTGTTTTGCCGCGGGCACCTGCATCACGCGCTGCTATGTGCAGATTGCTGCTCCCGACAGTGAGCAGGGCGAGCGCGTTGTCGCAACGTATTTCTTTGGGCGCGCGGCCTATCTGGCCGATTGCGTGCCTGTCGCCAAGGATCTTGAGAGCATGGACATGGACGATATGCCGTGCAAGCGTGTGCTTGAGGCCTATGAGTCAACTGCTCCGGAGACGATTGAACCTGCGGAGGTTCATGCTCGTCCGCGTGATGACCATCGCACGCTGCCGCCGGCGCTGCGCGATCTGCTGCTTGCCGATAAGGCTGACGAGTTGGAGGTCATGGAAGAGGACGATGACCCATACGTGGCCCGTGTTGTTGAATTGCGCGAGCAGGCAAAAGTCGACCGTACAGGTGCTTTTGAAGGTTTTTCCCGTCTTGTCGAGGAGTTGGAGGCTAAGTGCGCCGTCGCCGAGCTTTTGGCGACGGGTCCGGTTCAAACGCAGTTTTGTGATAACCAGCTGGTGCGCATGGTGCTACCGGTGTTGGAAGAAGACCGCTCTGTGCGAATCCTTCGTGCGCCCGATGCGCTGTACTTTGCCCAGCACGAGATCTGCAGCTTTTACGCCGAGCAAGAGGACTTTGAACGAGCACTGCCCGAGGTGCGCCATCTTTACGATCTGGCGCGCTCGTCCATGCAGTCTCACTTCGCGCTCATCAACGTGTTGGCACGTCTGGAGCGCTTTGACGAGATTATCGAGGTAGCGCGCCATGGCCTGCGCATTGCAAGCGACCGTACTTCAATCGGTTACCTGTTTTATCGCCTGGCGTTTGCCTATTGGAACTGCGACCAGCTCGAGCTCGCGTTGGCGTGCTACCGCCTGGTGCCGCGCGGCGAGGAGTCGGGCAGCAGCGCGCTGGAAGAAATGCAGGGCCTTATGAACGAGATGGGCGTCAGCGAGCCTCCGACGTTCGAGGAAGCGGTCGAGACCATCCGCAAGGCTGGACTCGAGCTGCCGCCAGTGTCCGCCGTGACGAATCAGCTTGCAGATGCCGCTGTGCAACTGGTCGACAACGGTTTCTTTTTCCTGGCACGCGGTTGTATCTTCCAAATGTGGCGCACCATGGGCAACGACGAGCTCGGCTCCCTCAACCGCTCGCTGGGGTAGGCGAAGCTTTCAAGGAGGAAAGGCTGCTAGGCAATTAGAAAATTTCCTCTTGCCCAACTTCGGCTGTTTGGTTACTATAGAACGGCTGTTACGGAGAGCTGACCGAGAGGCCGAAGGTGCTCGCCTGCTAAGCGAGTATGCCCCAAAAGGGCATCTGGGGTTCGAATCCCCAGCTCTCCGCCAGTAAGACTTTAAAGAAGGGTTCCGAAAGGGACCCTTTTTTAGTTGAACCACGTTAGCTGGGGATTCGAACCCGAGAGGGCACGGGCGTTAAGCAAACGCGAAAGCGTTTGTAGCCCGTGGGCGAAAAGCCGCCAGGCTTTGAAGCCGGAGGGCATGCGTAGCATGCCCGGACATCCCCAGCTCTCCGCCAGTATGAATTGAAAGAAGGGTCCCATTTGGGGCCCTTTTTTATTATCAAGAATGGCGGCTGGGGATTCGAACCCTCAAAAAAGGAGGCATCCTTTCGGATGCCTCCTTTTAATGAGCTTATTATTATTGCGTCCTACACCTCGGGCGCCTTGGCGACGGTCTCGCTTTCTGCCGTGAGTGGGCGGTTGTCGATGCGACGGCCCAGGCGGTCGAGCTTCACGAGTAGCCACTCAATGGGATTCGGCCCCGAGCCTTCCTCGTCGGCAACCAAATCCATGACGGCGATCTTGGTACCGTCCTGCTTGAGCGTAATGCTGCCCACCTTGTCGCCCACATGCACCGTGCCCGAAAGATCGTCGTAGCTAACCTTTTCGGTCACCTCGCCGGCAAGGGAAAACACGGTCGCTTGCGCCGTAGGATCGGCGAGTGTGGCGTCGATCGTCTTATCAGTCCAGTCGGTTTGACCAATGCGCGCCATAAGCGGGTTGCCGTTGGCGGTCTTTTCCTGCGTGTTGGCGATCGCGACCGTCACCTTGTGACCGTAGTACCAATTGGCAAGGGTTGCGGTATCGGTAAAGCGCTGGTCGGTGGTGGTGGAGTTCAAAACGACGGTGTAGATCTCGTCGCCATCGCGGTTGTAGGCACCCGTAAAGCAATAGCCTGCATCGTCGGTAGTGCCGGTCTTGCCACCGATGTTGCCATCTTGGCCCAGCAAATAGTTATGCGTGTCCATGGAATGCGAATGGTCGGTGCCGTCGGCGCCCGTGACCTCGATCCAGGAATCCTCGCTCGCTACGACCTCGCGGATCGTGTCGTTTTTCATGGCCTCCTGCATCATCAGCGCTACGTCGTGTGCGGTTGAGTGCATATCGCCAGCCCACTCATCAAAGTCCAGACCATGCGGGTTTTCAAAAAGCGTACCGGTGCAGCCGAGCTTCTTAGCGCGCTCGTTCATGGCCTTCACAAATGTGGCCTCGGCGTCTTTGGTCTTAGGGTCGATCTTCTTGCCCACATATTCGGCGAGCACGATGGCGGCGTCGTTGCCCGAGGGAATCATCAGGCCGCGCAGCGCCTGCTCCACGGTAAGCTCGTCGCCTTCGAGCAGGCCGGCAGTCGAGTTGCCTACGGTGGCGGCAGCGTTGCTCACCGTGACCTTCTCGTCCATCTTGCAGTTTTCGACGGTCAGGATTGCGGTCATGACCTTGGTGATCGAGGCGATTTTGACCTGTTCGTCGGCGCCGCGCCCATAGTAGACGGTGCCGTCTTTGCCCATGACGAGGGCATTGGCCGCATCGATATCGGGCAGGTTTTCGGCCGTGATGACGCGCGCATCGGCGGTTTTGCCGCAGACATTGTCGGTCGTGAGCACTTGGGCGCCGGCGACGGTGGGCACGCCAGCGGTAAGGGCGATGGCGCAGGCAAAGCCGGCGGCAAGCTGGGCGGAGCGTTTTGCAAAAGAGGTGAGGGACTTCACAGATTTCGCTTTCGACGGGATGGTCTCTTCTGGCACTAGAGTATATCGTTTGCCGGCGACGACGATCGTTGCGTGCGTGCGTGGCCCACATCCGCGCCCGAACGGGCACAAGGGTGCTTAAGGCCGACTTAATCACCCACGCTTGTTGTGTGTGACGGGCGCCCCCTCGGGCATAATGGAGCGCGAGAGGAGCACGCATGAACGAGCGCATTTTGGTAGTTGATGACGAGAAGGCCATCGCCGACCTAGTTGGCATCTACCTTACAAAAGAAGGCTTTGATGTCCAGATTGCCTACAGCGGGGCCGGTGCGGCCAAGGCGATTCTGGAGCAGGAGTTTGATTTGGCGCTGCTGGATGTCATGCTGCCCGATATCGATGGCTTTGAGCTGTTGCGTACGATTCGTTCCAGCCATACCTATCCCGTGATTATGCTGACGGCGCGCGATGCCCAGCAAGACAAGATCGAGGGGCTCTCGCTTGGCGCAGACGATTATGTGGTCAAGCCGTTCCGTCCGCTGGAGCTCATTGCACGCGTTCATGCTCAGCTTCGTCGTTATACCAGCTACGGCAGCCGCGCACAGGTGGCCGAGTCGCCGATCATCCAGCTCGACGGCCTCGAGATCAACCGCGACGCCCGCTCTGTGACGGTGGACGGTGCGTCGGTGCGCCTTACGCCCATCGAGTATTCCATCTTGCTGTATCTGGTCGAGCATCGTGGTAGCGTGGTGCCCGTTGAGGACCTGTTCCGCGCGGTGTGGAACGAGGACTTTATGCCCGGCTCCAACAATACGGTTATGGTGCACATTCGCCATCTGCGCGAAAAGATTGGCGACGATGCCCAGAAGCCGCGCTTTATAAAAAACGTCTGGGGCGTCGGCTACATAATCGAATAACGCCTTTGATGGTGGGGGAGTAGATATGACAAAAGACGATAGGCGGGCATTCGAGGTGCCCGATCGACTCTTTGAATACGTAAGGGCGGTCGTTGACAACCGTGCGTTAGCGACGGTGCTGCTCTTTTTGCTGAGTCTGCTGCTCATCGGCATTGACAATATCGTTGGCATCCTGGCAGTTCTACTCATTGGCATTTTGCTGATTGATCGATTCGAAATCGTTCGTCGCTGTGTGGTGATCGGCGGCGCTGCGTGGACAATTACGTTGGCGATCGGGTCCATGGCGCTTGGCGGTATTGGCGAGCCCGTATTCTTTGACGCCGGCTTTGTGTTCAACATGCTTGGATTTGTGCTGGCGCTTGCCGTGTGCGTCCTGTTCTTCTGCGGACGCGCCCTGTACTACCAGGGTTACGAGCAGGGCGAGCTGCACGCAGACCGCGTGATTGCCGCCCGCATTCAGGACCGTCTGATCGATAACCCCGACACATGGGACAACATTGACGGCGACTTCCTCGAGGCCGAGGGTGCGCTCAACCGGGCGCGCGATTGCGAGCGCAGGGTTCAACAAGCCCTGCGTGACGAATCCCACCGCAAAGATGACCTGGTGACGTACCTGGCGCACGACCTGCGCACGCCGCTCGCCAGCGTGGTGGGCTACCTTTCGCTCTTGCAGGAGGCCCCCGATTTGCCGCTTGAGCAGCGCGCGCGTTTTACGGGCGTGGCAATCGACAAGGCCCACCGGCTCGATGCGCTCATCGAGGAGTTCTTCGACATCACGCGCTTTGATTTCCACGATATCGTGCTCACCCGCAGCTACGTCGATTTGGGGCTCTTACTGGCGCAGGTGGCCGACGAGTTCTATCCCATTCTCAGCGAACAGCATAAAGAAGCCCAGGTTGATATCTGCGAGGATCTGACGGTGCTCGTGGACGGCGACAAGATGGCTCGCGTATTCAACAACATCATGAAAAACGCTGTTGCCTATAGCTATGAAGGCTCGATGATCACGATTGAGGCCAGACGTTTGGGTAACGGCGGCGTGCGCGTACGATTTATAAACCAGGGCGATCCGATCCCTGAGCCAAAGCTCAAGGTGATCTTTGAGAAGTTCTATCGCCTGGATGCGGCGCGTGCGACCAATCGCGGCGGCGCTGGGCTGGGTCTCGCCATCGCCAAGGAGATTGTATGCGCGCATGGCGGTACCATCGCGTGCGAATCGACGCCCGAGCATACCGTTTTTACCATCGAGCTGCCCGCCGCGTAGCGTAGGCGCCCTTACAAACACTTGACAATGCGCTCACGTGCGTATGAGCCGCGATTCCTACTATCGATACTGCTGGATTGATATCGATATGGAGGTATGCGGTATGACGGCTGCTGCGGCTGTGGAGCCCACGGAGCTTGAAGAACTCATGGAAGCGCGAGCCGAGGCTGCGCACGAGCGCGAAGTCGGAGACGCGACGCGCCCCACGGCGCAGGACCTTGCCGCCTCGCCGACGCGCATCGACGTCGAGGGCCTCGATTTGTTCTATGGCGACCACCGCGCACTCAAGGACGTGTCCATCAAGATCCGCGACAAGCAGATCACCTCGTTTATCGGTCCTTCGGGCTGCGGCAAGTCGACGCTGCTACGTTGCTTTAACCGCATGAACGACGGCATCAAGGACTGTCGCATCGAGGGCAAGATCGCGCTCGATGGCCAGGATATCCTGGGCGACTACGACATCTGCCGCCTGCGCCAGCGCGTGGGCATGGTGTTCCAGCGCCCTAACCCGTTTCCCATGAGTATTTACGACAACGTCGCGTACGGCCCCCGTGGCATGGGCGTGCGCGATCGCGCCGTGCTGGATGAGCTGGTCGAGGATTCTCTTCGTCGAGCCGCTCTGTGGGATGAGGTCAAGGACAAGCTCAAGGAGTCGGGGCTGGGCCTTTCGGGCGGACAGCAGCAGCGCCTGTGCATCGCCCGTGCGCTTGCCGTGCAACCCGACATCTTGCTGATGGACGAGCCCACGAGCGCCCTCGATCCCGTGTCGACGCTGGTGGTGGAGCAGCTTGCCTGCGAGCTCAAGGAGACCTGCACGTTGGTGGTCGTTACGCACAATATGCAGCAGGCGGCGCGCATCTCCGACTCGGTCGCGTTTTTCTTGCTGGGCGAGCTGGTGGAGCACGCGCCCACCGCTCAGCTCTTCAAAAATCCGACCGACCCGCGCACAGCGGATTATTTGACGGGACGTTTTGGCTGATACCATCTCGTAAAGGTACCTTTAGGGTTAAGATGCGGTCATGTCGGCCGCAAAGGGGTTCAACATGATCTATTACGTCGAGGACGATGACAACATCAGGGATTTGACGGTCTATGCGCTGCGCAAGCAGGGGATCGAGGCCGAGGGCTTTTCGTGCGATGGCGAGTTTAAGGCTGCTGTGGCGCGACGGGTGCCCGATGCTGTCCTGCTCGACATCATGCTGCCCGATACCGATGGCCTGGCAATTATGCGTCGCCTGCGTGCCGACCGCCTGACGGCGACGGTGCCCATCATGATGCTTACCGCCAAGGACACCGAGCTCGACAAGGTGATGGCGCTCGATGGCGGTGCCGACGATTACCTGACTAAGCCGTTTTCGCTCATGGAGCTTGCGAGCCGTTGCCGCGCACTGCTGCGTCGCGGCGGCATGGTCAAGCAGGCGAGCGATGTGCTCAGTGTGGGCGACATCGTGCTCTCGCCCAGCCATCGCGAGGTGACCGTTGCCGGCGAGCCGCTTAAGCTTACCCTGCGCGAGTTCGACCTGCTTGAGTATCTCATGCGCAAGCCTGGCGTGGTCTTTACCCGCGAGTCGTTGCTGCAGAGCGTGTGGGGCTGGGACTTCGACGGCGGTTCGCGCACCGTTGACGTGCACGTGCAGACGCTTCGCCAAAAACTGGGCGAGCATGCCAGCGCCATCGAGACCGTGCGCGGCGTGGGCTACCGCTTGGCCGAGCCTTCTGCCGGTGATGGTGCCGAAGGTGACGACACCGCGGCCACCGCATCGGAGGAGTAACCCGTGGTCTTCGCCCCCCAGGGAAAACAAACGCTGTCGCACCGCGTTTTTGTGACGATCTTTGTCTGCGCCATGGCGGTTATCGTGGCGTTTACGGTGCTGGGTGCGTTTTTTTTGCAAAACACCTTGGCGGATGCCACGAGTGCCAATCTAGCGCAGGAAACCGAGCTCATTGCTGCCGCCCTCGACGAGCAGCAGGAGCCCATCCCGTTCTTGCGTAGCCTCGATCGCGAGGACTTGCGCATCACGCTGATTAACAAGGATGGATCGGTTGCCTACGACAACGAGGCATCGCCTTCCACACTGCCCAACCATGGCGATCGCCCCGAGGTCATCGAGGCCTTTGAGAGTGGTTTGGGTTCCGCGGAGCGCGCAAGCTCTACGCTCGACGAGATTATGCTGTATCGCGCCGTCGCCCTTGATAACGGCCAGGTTGTCCGCTTGGCGCAGGCCCAGCCTGGCGTTGCGGCGATTTTGCTGTCGATGGTGGCGCCGATGCTGCTTATCGCAGCAGCGGGTGCGGTACTCTCGTTTTTCATGGCGCGCCGCGAGTCCCGTGCCATCATCGCGCCGTTGCAAGAGGTGGATTTGGACCACCCGCGCCGTAGCTATGAGCACGCCTATGCCGAGATGGTCCCCATGCTTGAGCGTATCGAGTCGCAGCGCCAGGAACTCAAGCGCCAAATGGCGGTGCTAGCGGACAACGACCGTATGCGCCGCGAGTTCACGGCGAATATCACCCATGAGCTCAAGACGCCGCTTACGGCGATTTCGGGCTATGCCGAGCTCATCGCAAACGGCATGGTCGAGGGCGAGGACGACCTGCGCAACTTTGGCGGTCGCATCTATCGTGAGGCGGGCCGCTTGGCAGCGCTTGTCAACGACATCCTTACGCTGTCTAACTTGGACGAGGCCGAGCGTGCAACTGAGGGCGAGGCGGTGCCCATTGGGTCCACGGAGCCTATTGAGCTCTCGCGTGCCATCTACGCGGTTGAGCAGCGTCTTGAACAGGTCGCCCGTCAGGCGAATGTGACGATAAGTCATGAGACCAAGCCCGTGGTCGTCGAAGGCGTGTCGCGCTTGATTGACGAGCTCATCTATAATCTGGCAAGCAACGCCATCCGCTACAATCGACCCGGCGGTACGGTTACGCTGCAGTGCGGCACCAACGACGAAGGCCATCCGTTTCTCGCGGTCGTCGACACGGGAATCGGTATCGCGCCTGAAGAACAGGGCAAGGTATTTGAGCGGTTCTATCGCGTGGACAAGAGTAGGTCCAAGGCACGCGGCGGAACCGGTCTGGGGCTTGCCATTGTCAAGCATGCGGCCCTGTATCATCACGCCACGCTCGATCTGTCGAGCGCGTTGGGCGTGGGAACCACCATTACGGTGACGTTTCCCATACAGCAGGACGAGCCATTCGCATAGCGATACAACATAGATAATGATGTAGACGCCGCATTTGACTTTCGGGTGCGGCGTTGTTGTGCAATTTTACGATTGCTTCCGACATTTTTACAGGAGAGCCTGTTTCTTATGTATAGAGTTTGGTCTCGGTAAAAAGATGCGATAACATACGGACAGTTTTGTCAATCCGAACTGGGGAAATGAAAGGCAAGCTGCATGACCCTTCTCGAACTGTTCCAGCTGCTGAAGAAGCACCTCAAGCTGGTCATCACCCTTCCGGTGGTCTGCGCGATCGCCATGGGCATCGTGTCCTTCGTTGCGATGGACAACACCTACACCGCGACGACGAGCATGTACATTCTCGCTAAGACCGACGATAGCGGTCAGATGAGCTACAACGATCTCTCGGCGAGCCAGATGCTTTCCAACGATATCGCCACGCTGCTGGATAGCGATAGCGTTAAGAGCGGCGCCGCCAAGGAACTGGGCCTCACCGATCTGGATGACTACAAGGTGTCTGTTTCCTCCGAGACCACCACGCGTGTCATTACGCTTTCGGTTACCGGCACCGATGCCAAGGAGACGGCTGAGGTCGCAAAGGCCATGGCCAGCTCGGTGAGTACGGTCGCTCAGAACGTCGGCGCTGCCCAGAGCATCAACGTTATCGACGAGGCTAAGACCCCCGAAGCCCCCAGTGGCCCCAAGCGCGCGCTGTATATTGCCGTCGCGTTCCTCGCCGGTATCTTTATCGCAGTTGCCTATGTCGTTTTGGCAGACATGCTCAACACCCGCATCCGCGGTGCTGAAGAGGCAGAAGAGCTCCTGGGCATTCCCGTTGTTGGCCGAATTCCGGCTATGAAAGGTGGTAAATAGGCATGGCTAAGGCAAAGAACACCGATAAGCTCGTTGTACAGAATGCCGCCAAGACCCTTCTGGCCAACATCCGCTTTGCGAGCGTGGACGACCCCATTCGCACCATCACCGTTACCTCCTCGATTCCCAACGAGGGCAAGTCTACGGTTTCCATCAACCTTGCCCAGGCTATCGCCACCAGCGGCAAGAGCGTCCTGCTGGTCGAGGCCGATATGCGCCGCAGGTCCCTTGCCGATATGCTCGGCGTCCGCTCCCGCGGCGGACTCTATGCAGTCCTTTCCGAGCAGGTTTCTATTGACCAGGCGATTGTCGAGACGGGTCAGAAGAACTTCTACTTCCTCGATGCCGAGCCGCATATTCCCAATCCTGCCGACATCATCGTCTCTCACCGCTTTGCCAAGCTGGTAAAGGCACTGTCCTCCAAGTTCCAGTACGTCATCTTCGATGCTCCCCCGGTCGGCACCTTCATCGATGCTGCCGAGATCGCAAGTCTGACCGACGGTGCGCTTTTTGTCGTGCGTGAGGATTTCACCAAGCGCGAGGAGGCGCTCAACGCCATCGGTCAGCTTAAGAAGTCCGAGAAGGTCAAGCTCATCGGTACCGTTATGAACTACTGCGAGACCGAGACCAGCGAGTACTACTACTCCTACTACACCAAGGACGGTAAGAAGGTGAAGAAGGGCTCCGACGATCAGGGGACTTCCAAAAAGGGCATCTTCACCAACCGAGCAAACGTTTAGTTGATTAAGGCTGACCTATGCGTGACATTCATTGCCATATCTTGCCGGGTGTAGACGACGGCGCCGCCGATCTCGATGAGAGCTTGGCGATGCTCGAGGCTGCCAAGCGGGCCGGTGTAACCAGAATCGTTTGCACTCCTCACTGCCGTGATCCCTATTTTGATTACGACAAGATGTGGGATGCCTTTGAGCTGCTGCGTGATAACGCTGACGGTTTTCCGCTCCAGATGGGCTTCGAGGTCAACCATCGAAAGCTCGTTGAGCTTGGTATCGATGCCGCGGAGCACTTGCATTTCGATGGGACCAACGAGTTTCTGCTCGAACTTTCGACGCATGCCGATGCGTATGCGTTTAGAGAGTACGAGAACACGATTTACGATTTGCAGTGCCGTGGCTACCAGGTGATCATCGCTCATCCTGAGCGCTATCGTGCGGTTCAAAAGGATGTAAGCGTGGCGGAGCGTCTGGTCGATATGGGCTGCAAGCTGCAGGCTTCGGCGGACTTTATTGCCGGCGGTCGCTTTGGTCGCGAGAAAAAGCCGGCACAGCGCCTGTTCGATCAGAACCTGTACAGCTTCATCGCGAGCGATGCCCATAACGTGGGTCATTACGACTGCCTGGCGAAGGCTCGCGCGAAGTTTAGTGTGCGCGGAGCTCATTTTCGCTAATATCTGTCCCTAACGTTCGCATTGAATAAAAGGGCAGCCATGGATATCCAACTTAAGACGGGATGCTTTGATGACGCGGCGTTGGTGCGCCGCGTCGTTTTTATGGACGAGCAGGGCTACGAGAATGAGTTCGACGCTATCGACGAGGATCAGAACTGCATTCATGTGACGCTCTATGTAGACGGCGAGCTTGCCGGTTGCTCGCGCGTGTTTCCCGAAGAGCTTGAGCGCGTGGCTGACGCAGAGGCCCCGGTGTTGCCGGCATGCGACATGGACGAAGGCGTTTCGGCGGGGGAGACCTACATTATGGGGCGCGTCGCCGTGCTGCCGGCTATGCGTCGTCGCGGACTGGCGAGTGCGATCGTCGAGGCCAGTGCTTCGTGTGCACGCGATGCCGGCGCTAAGCTTATTAAGCTGCATGCGCAGGAATACGTGTTGCCGCTCTATGCAAAGGCGGGCTACACGCAAATTGTCCCGGTAGATTACGAAGACGAGGGCCAGCCCCATGTCTGGATGGCCAAGCGCGTAGATGGCAGATAGGGACGTTCCTTTTCTGCCGGCAGTTGGGGACACTCCTTGGCAATTGGCGCATTGGAACGCTCGGACATACAGTTTTTCGATACCGTGTGTATATATGCGCGCTAATGGGTTATAAAATCTAAGTCTGAACATAGCAGGTCTGCGATGCGGCTCGGGCAACCGGGCCGTTTTTGCGGACGGGGGTAGCGCGAAAGGACTGCACATGCGTCAATTTAAGACCGAGAGCAAAAAACTGCTCGACCTCATGATCAACTCCATCTACACCAATAAGGAAATCTTCCTGCGCGAGCTTATCTCTAACGCGAGCGACGCCGTTGACAAGCTCAACTTTAAGAGCCTGCAGGATCCGAGCGTCAAGCTCGACCAGGGCGACTTGGCTATTCGCGTCTCCTTTGATAAAGATGCCCGCACCATTACCATCTCGGATAACGGCATTGGCATGACCGCCGAGGAGCTCGAGCGCAATCTGGGCACCATCGCCCATTCCGGCTCCGAGGAGTTTAAGACCGAGAACGCCGAGCAGCAGGGTTCGGATGTCGATATCATCGGTCAGTTTGGCGTGGGCTTCTACTCTGCCTTTATGGTTGCCAGCCATGTGAAGGTGGTCAGCCGCGCCTATGGCGAGGACACCGCTCACGTGTGGGAGTCTGATGGTCTTGAGGGTTACACAATCGAAGACGGCGAGCGCGCCGAGCACGGTACCGATGTCGTCCTGACGCTGCGCGAGAACGAGAAGCTCGACGCCGACGGCGAGGCCGAGACCTACGATCGCTTCCTGACCGAGTGGGGCCTCAAGAGCCTGATTCAGCAGTACAGCAACTATGTGCGTTACCCGATCCAGATGATGGTGTCCAAGAGCCGCCAGAAGCCCAAGCCCGAGGATGCTGGCGACGATTATAAGCCCGAGTACGAGGACTACCAGGAGCTCGAGACCGTCAACTCCATGACGCCGATCTGGAAAAAGCGCAGCTCCGACGTTGAGCAGAAGGATTACAACGAGTTCTACAAGTCCACGTTCCACGACTTTGACGATCCGGCACGCACTATCAGCTTCCATGCCGAGGGTACGCTCGAGTACGACGCCCTGCTGTTTGTGCCGGGCCGCGCCCCGTTCGATCTGTACAGCAAGGACTACGAGAAGGGCCTGGCGCTCTACAGCTCCAACGTGCTGATTATGGAGAAGTGCGACGACCTGCTGCCCGACTACTACAACTTTGTCCGTGGCGTTGTGGATTCTGCCGACGTGTCGCTCAACATCTCGCGTGAGACACTGCAGCAGAACCGTCAACTCAAGGCCATCGCCAAGCGTGTCGAGAAGAAGATCACCGCCGACCTTGAGGATATGCGCGACAACGACCGCGAGGCCTACGAGAAGTTCTTCGAAAACTTTGGCCGCGGTCTTAAGTACGGCATCTACTCGAGCTATGGCATGAAGGCCGATGAGCTCGCCGACCTGTTGCTGTTCTGGTCTGCCAAGGAACAGAAGATGATTACCCTGGCCGAGTATGCCAAGGGCATGCCCGAGGATCAGAAGGCCATCTACTACGCCGCCGGCGACTCGCGTGAGCGCTTGGCCAAGATGCCCGTGGTAAAGGGCGTGCTCGACCGCGGCTATGACGTGCTGCTGCTGACGCAGGATGTGGACGAGTTCACGTTCCAGGCCATGCGTGAGTACGTGGCGCGCGATATGCCCAAGATCTATGAGGACGATGCTGCTCGCGAGGCTGCCGAGAAGGCCGTTGCCGACGGTGCCGAGCCCGAGGTCGAGGATCGTCACCTGGAGCTCAAGAACGTCGCTACCGGCGATCTTGACTTGGCAACCGAGGATGAGAAGAAGGAGGCCGAGGACGCTACCAAGGAGAACGAGGACCTCTTTGGCGCTATGAAGGAGGCACTCGGCGACAAGGTCGAGAAGGTTGCCGTTTCTGCGCGCCTGACCGATGCCCCCGCGTGCATTACCACCGAGGGCCCGCTTTCGCTCGAGATGGAGAAGGTGCTCCAGAAGGGTCCCGAGGGCGCGCCCGACGGCATGCCCAAGAGCCAGCGCGTGCTCGAGCTCAACGCCAAGCACCCGGTCTTTGCCAAGCTCGTTGCTGCTCAGAAGGCAGGCGATGCCGACAAGATCAAGCAGTACTCCGGTCTGCTCTACGATCAGGCCCTGCTGGTCGAGGGCATTCTGCCCGAGGACCCCGTGGCCTTCGCCGCAGCTGTCTGCGACCTGATGTAACTTAGTTACGCCGTTCTACCGAACGGCGTAACGGCTCGACGCTGCCCTCAGGTCCGCCGTTCTAACGAACGGCGGACCGGTCGACGCTGCGCGGGCACCAGAGCGACAACTTGTCATTCAAAGAGGACGGCATGACCAGAAGGTCTATGCCGTCCTCTTTTCATGCCAATTTGTTCGCTCTGGTGCCCGCTCGCTGGCATTGCCAAAACATCGACGTTACCGTGGTCCAAACTAGTCATTGGGGACGTCCTTGTTTGACTGGTCGTTTAAGAACGTCCCCAATGACTAGTTTAAGAACGTTCCTAACGACTAATCGGATTGCTAATTTGTGCGGGTTGTGGTTTTGTGACCTGCTGAAATTTAAGATACTGTACAACTGTACGTTAACTCATCTTCGTAGTATATTGCTACCCGCAAAACTCAATACCATTGTGCATCGAGACGTTAAAACGCCTTCGTACAATGGTTATCGATAGTACGATTCGATTCAACGACAGGATGGATGGTCCAAGCGTGAGTCTCGGCAGCAAACTATCCGATGCAAAGGTTTCCTTTGCAATCTTTAAACGCGACATCAAGCGATTGATCGTGAACCCCGTCGCCCTGGTGGTTACCTTCGGCGTGTGCGTTATTCCCTCGCTGTATGCCTGGTACAACATCGTTGCCAACTGGGATCCGTACGGAAACACCCAGGGTATCAAGATTGCCATCGCCAACAACGATCAGGGCACCCAAAACGACTTAGTGGGCGAGCTCAACGCGGGCGATAAGGTCGTCGATCAGCTCAAGGAGAACGATCGGCTGGGCTGGACCTTCGTCGATTCGGCGGCCGATGCCAAAGAGGGCGTCGAGAGCGGTAAGTACTATGCGGCCATCGTAATCCCCAAGAACTTCTCGGATAACCTGGTTTCGATGCTCGACGGCAACTACCATCAGCCCAAGCTTACGTACTACGTCAATGAGAAGAAGAGCGCTATTGCGCCGAAGGTTACCGACACCGGTGCAAGCACCATCGAGGAGCAGATCAACTCGGAATTTGTCTCCACGGCAGGCGAGACCGTTGCCGGTATTGCCAAGGATGCCGGAGTCGATTTAAAGGACAAGGCAACCCAGACCCAGGATTCGCTGGCAAGTTCGGTGTCCGAAGCATCCGATACCTTGGGCGAGGTGCGTGGTTCGATTGGCGACATGAATGCCGCCATCGATAAGACAAGCAGCTCGATTGCTTCGGCCGATGCTGCGTTGGCGGGCCTGCAGGGACAGGCGCCTTCGCTAACGCAGGCAATCGCTCAGGGTAATGATCTGCTGGGCGAAGCTCGCACCACGGCTGGCAAGTCCATCACCTCGCTTTCCAAGGCGCTCTCGGAGGGCAGCGCCGCGTTGAGCAAGACATCGGCTTCTGCGAACACCGCAGTCGGAAAGATGACGGGTGCCTTGACGTCCACAACCACCCGCATCGACAACTCGCTCAAATCGCTTCAGGCGACGATCGACCATAACAAGATTCTTATCGACCATCTGCAGGGGCTGGCTGACAGTGCGCCGACGGGCTCGGAAGAAGTTAATAAGCTGATCGCGTCTGCGGTTGATATGCTTCGAGGGCAAAATGAGAGCCTTCAGGCCGTCAAGAATAATCTCTCCGCTCAGTTAAACGATATTGAGAATGACGCTACGGCTGTTTCGGTCGCCAGCGATGCTATCAACATTGCGATCAAAACCGGTACGACCAACATGAATCAGGCTCAGACGGATCTGGGGCAGAACGCGCTGCCGAAGGCTTCGAGTGCACTCGATTCCTTTGCTTCCGTCTCGGGTGATCTGACGGGAATCGTATCTGGCCTCACGCCTGCTATTGCAAGTGCGCGCGGTACACTTTCGCAACTCAACGCTACGCTCGGTCAGGCCAAGACCACGCTGTCCCAGACCGATGCCTCGCTTGCCAAGGTTCAGGACAAGCTCGCGACCGCCGCCAATGACATTGCGGCGCTGCAGACCTCTGAGTCTATGGGCGAGTTGGCCGACCTCATGGACGTCGACGTCGATGACGTGGCAGATTTCATGGCATCTCCGGTTGAGCTGACGTCCAAGTCAATCTATCCGGTCAAGAGCTTCGGCTCGGGCATTGCTCCTTTCTACACCAATCTGGCACTGTGGGTGGGCGGCTACGTGCTTATCGCTATCTACAAGCTCGAGGTTGACCGTGAAGGCATCGGCAGCTTTACCGCGCGTCAGGGCTACTTTGGTCGCTGGTTGCTCCTGGTAATCCTGGGCGCGTTCCAGGCCATCATCGTTACGGTGGGCGATCTGGTCATTGGCGTTCAGTGCGTCAATCCGCTGCTCTTTGTGCTGGGCGGCATCGCTATCTCGTTCACCTACGTCAACATCATCTATGCGCTGTCCACCACCTTTAAGCATATCGGCAAAGCCATTGGCGTCATCCTCGTCATTGTGCAGATCCCCGGCTCGTCGGGCATGTATCCCATCGAGATGATGCCCGGCTTCTTCCAGTGGCTGCACCCGCTGCTGCCCTTCACCTATGGCATCAACCTGCTGCGCGAGACCGTCGGCGGCATGTATTCGTTCAACTACCTGTTTAACCTGTGCATTCTGGGCGTGTTCTTGATCGTGGCGCTCTTTATCGGTCTGCAGCTGCGCCCGTTGCTGCTCAACCTCAATCTGCTCTTTGATAAGCAGCTTTCCACGACGGGCCTCATGATCTGCGAGTCCAACGACCTGCCGCGCCAGCGCTATTCGCTGCGCACGGCCATGCGCGTCATGCTCGATTCGGATTCGTACCGTCGCGAGCTGCTCGATCATGCCGTGGCGTTTGAGCATCGCTACCCGTACTACATCAAGGGCGGTTTTGCCGCCGTGGTAGGCGTGCAGGTCCTGCTCTTTGTCCTGTCGACGGTGCTCGATATCGACAATAACGGCAAGATCATCCTGCTCGTTATCTGGATCATTTCGGTTATCGCCATCTGTGGCTGGCTCATCAACATCGAGTACATCCGCGCGAGCCTCAATACCCAGATGCGTATCTCGGCGCTTTCGGACGAGGACCTTCGCCGCGAGATGCGCGAGCACACGGCTGCCATCCCCGCCGCCCGTCGCATGTTTGGTCTCAACGCCAGCGAGCGGGGCACCAAGGACAGCGAACAGCCCACGAGCCGTCTGCCGCATATCGGTGCGCATCGTAAGGCTCAAGATGCCGACGGCGTTGACAACGTAAACGGAAACGACGGGGACACCACCCCGCTTGGCAAGCACTCCAAAGGAGGTGAGGCATAAATGAAGAACATCCTGCATCTGTTTAAGCGCGATGTCCAAAACGTGTCTCGCTCCGTGATCGGCTTGATTGTCGTGATGGGTCTCATTATCGTGCCGTGTCTGTACGCGTGGTTTAACATCGCCGGCAGCTGGGATCCGTACGGCAACACCGGCAATCTTAAGATTGCCGTGGTCAACACCGACGAGGGCTACGAGAGCGATCTGATTCCCGTCGAGGTCAACGTGGGCGAAAACGTAACCGCCACCCTGCGCGGCAACGAGAACTTCGACTGGGTTGTCCTCAACGACCGCGATAAGGCGATCGAGGGCGTTAAGTCGGGCGCGTACTACGCTGCCGTCGTTATCCCTAAAACGTTTAGCGCCGACATGATGACGCTTTTCTCGACTGAGGTGAAGCACGCCGATATCGAGTTTTACGAGAACCAGAAGGCCAACGCCATCGCGCAGATCGTGACCGAGAAGGGTTCGAGCGCCGTTCAAAGCCAGGTTAACGAAACTTTTACCGAGACCATTACGAGCATCGGTCTTAAGACGGTGTCCAGCCTGCTCGATTACATGAGCACCGACCAGGTGAGCAACTTTATCGCCAACCTGTCCTCGACGCTCGGCGATTCGGTCCAGGACCTGCAGGGCGTTCAGGCCAGCGCAACGTCGCTTGCGGGCATTTTGAGCTCCACGTCCGATTCGCTGACGTCGGCGAGCGGTATGCTCAAGCAGTCCGGATCGACCGAGGAGTCGGTGAAGCAGCTCATGCGGCATGCCGAGAGCGGTATTGCCGATTCCGAGCAAGCGCTCAAGTCCGCCAGCGATGCGATCGATGCCGCTATTGATGGGAGCGCGGGTTCGTTCGATAACGTATCCACCGAGCTCGCAAATGCATTCGATGCTGTGAACCGACATGTCAAACTTACGGTGTCTCAGCTCAAGGATGGCGCTAAGTCACTCAATAAACGTGCCGACGATATCGATGCGATGGCCGATCAACTCCGCAGGCTTGCCGACCAGGTGAGCGATGAGAATTTGAAGGACGGCCTCAAGTCCGCCGCGACGTCGCTGGGCAGAATTGCCATGGAGTACCGCAACAATGCGGAGGACCTGACGGCGACCGAGGAGTCTCTCTCCGACAGCATGGCCAAGGTCACCAGCTCGCGTGACAAGGTCGACCAGGCCATCGCCGATGCCAAGGCCGGCATCGCGGGCGCCAAATCCGATTACGATTCCACGTTCTCGGTTAAGGCCAAGGAGCTCAAGAAGACCGTCTCGGGCATTCTAGACTCGCTCGATGGCATCTCGGGCGATCTGGATAGCGCCGTAGACGGCCTGACCGACGCATCCGGTTCGCTGTCAAAGGGCCTCTCCAAGGCTGCAAAGCTGGTCAACAAGGCTTCCGATCAGCTGGGCGAGGCGTCGGACAAGATCGGCGCGTTTAAGGACGAGCTCGACGGTGCCCTTATGTCTGATGATCTAGCCACGATCAAGACGATGATCGGCAACGACCCCGAGGGCCTCGCCGCGTCGCTTTCCGGCCCCGTCGCGCTCGACCGCAAGCCGGTCTACCCGATTCGCAACTACGGTTCGGCCATGGCGCCGTTCTATACGATTCTGTCGCTGTGGGTGGGTTCGATTGTGCTGGCAGCCATGATGAAGGTCTCGGTCGACGATGAGCTTATCAACGAGCTCGTCCCCGTACGCCTGCACGAGATCTATTTGGGCCGCTACTTGTTCTTTGGCGGCTTGGCCTTGCTGCAGGCGACGCTCGTGTGCGCCGGCGATATCTTGTTCTTTGGAATCCAGTGCGACAACCCGCTGCAGTTTGTGCTGGCGGGCTGGATCGCGAGTCTCGTGTTCTCCAATATCGTCTACACGCTTACGGTTTCGTTTGGCGATATCGGCAAGGCGCTCGCCGTCGTGCTGCTGGTCATGCAGGTCGGCGGTTCGGGCGGCACGTTCCCCATCGAGATGACCGGTCCCGTGTTCCAGGCGATCTATCCGTTCCTGCCGTTTACTCACGGCATCAACGCCATGCATGCCGCCATGGCCGGTGCCTACCATATGGAGTACTGGATTGAGCTAGGCATTCTGGCGAGCTATCTGATTCCGTCGCTGGCACTGGGCGTCGTCTTCCGCCGCCCGGTCATCAAAGCCAACGACTGGATCATCGAAAAGCTGGAATCAACAAAGCTTATCTAGCACAGCAACGTTAACGCTGATGCAGCGCTTATGCCAGCGAGCGAGCCGCATTTGCGCCAAGGTGACGTGAAATGAAAGGGCGCTGACCTTCTGGTCGCGCCCTTGAAATTGAACGTCAGATTGGCGTGAATGCGGCTCGCGCCGCGTCGGCCGGTCCGCCGTTCGGTAGAACGGCGGAACAAAACGCTTTAGTGGGCTGGATTGCGATGCGGCACTGGTTGTTGCTACAGTAGCGGGGCGTGCCGGGGGTCCGGTGCGCCCTGTTTTTATTTGACCATGAGGCGGCACGCGGTCACGCGCGTGCGGACACCACGCCCAGACTGAGCGCGAGGATGCCCTATGGCCCAGAATGCCGTTGATGAAATCGAAAACATGCCCGATAGCCCTGTCGCACGGGAGGACCTGGGCGCCGGCGGCACCTCCCGTGGCGCCGGAGCGCGTTCTCCGTTCTTCTGGAAGGCCTTGCTGTTTTCGGTGGCGGTCATCTGGGGCTATTCCTTTACCACCATGAAAGATGCGCTCGATACCGTTCCGGTGTTCGAGCTGGTCTACGTTCGCTTTCTCCCGGCATCACTGGTTATGTTTGCCATTTTCCACAAACGAATCATCGCGCACTTTAATGCTCGCAACCTTATCGTCGGGCTTGGTATGGGCGCACTTATGTGGGGCGCGTACGGTTTGCAGACGATTGGCTTGGCACAGACCACGGCGGGCAAGAGTGCATTTTTGACGGGTACCTATTGCATCCTCGTGCCGTTTGCGAGCTATGTCCTGGGCGGAGAAAAGCTTACCCGTTACAACTTGGGCGCCGCATTGCTGTGCCTGGCGGGCATTGGCCTGGTGGCACTCGATAGCGTCGAGTTCAATGCCGGAGATGTCATCACGTTGGGCGGCGCGGTCTTCTTTGCTATCCAGATGGCGGTGACCGCCAAGTATGGCCGCAAGATGGATATCAACGTCATCACGTTTTGGATGTTTGTGGGCAATGGCGTTTTGAGCTTAATCACGTCGCTACTATTCGAGACTCAGGCGCCTCTGTCCGTGTGGACGCCGAGCTTTATCGGCGTGGTGGCCTTTCTCTCGGTGGGTTGTACGTGCGTGGCCCTGCTCGTCCAAAACGTCGGTCTGGCGCATGTCCCCGCCTCGACGGGCTCGCTGCTTCTTTCGATGGAGTCCCCCTCGGGCGTGCTGTTCTCGGTGCTGCTGATGGGGGAGGCGCTCACCTCGCGCCTGCTTGCCGGCTTTGCGCTCATCTTTTTGTCGATTATCTTGAGCGAGACGCATTTCGATTTCTTGCGCCGAAAATCTCGCCCGCAATTGTAAACAACTTGTTGCGCCGCCCTTCCAGGGCGGCATTTTTTGTGTCATGCCCTTACAGTTGTGCCTTGCACTTTATGCTGTCAAAGTGCGTGCTGCAAAAACGTTACTGGAGGGCATCTATGGCACCAGCTCTGTCCGATCTTCAACCGCAACCAGCGCCTCAGGCTACCACAGCGGCGCAGACCGCTATCGACGATGGCCTGGTCAAAGAAGCCCAGGCATTTGCCGGTGAGCTTGCCGCATGGCGCCACGATCTCCATCAGATGCCCGAGCTCGGTAACAATCTTCCGCAGACGTCTGCCTATATCCAGGCACGTCTGGACGAGATGGACATTCCCTATACCACGCTTGTCGACGGCTCCTGTGTTGTTGGCCTGATCGGTGCCGGTGCGGCCGCGGCTGCTCAGGGTAATGGTGCGTGCGCGGACGGGCAGTCCGGTACGGTTATCATGCTTCGCGGCGACATGGATGCCCTGCCCGTTGCCGAGGAATCGGGCGAGCCTTTCGCTTCCACCAACGGCTGCATGCACGCTTGTGGCCACGATATGCACGCGACGGCGCTGCTTGGTGCGGCGCGCCTGCTCAAGGCCCGCGAGGCAGAGCTTGTTGATGCCAACGCCACGGTTAAGTTGCTGTTCCAGCCGGGCGAGGAGACCTTTGAGGGCGCCCGTGCTGCCATCGCCGATGGCCTGCTGCAGAACCCGCGTCCTCAGGCGGCCTTTGCCATGCACGTTAACAGCCAGTCGCCGCTTGGCCTGGTGCTCTATGGCAGCCCTGCACTTTCGGGTGTATACGGTTTTCGCATCACGCTCCAGGGCAAGGGTGGTCACGGCTCGAGCCCCGAGATTTGCATCGACCCCATCACGGCGGGCGTGCATGTGCACCTGGCGCTCCAGGAGCTTATCTCCCGCGAGGTGCCGGCGGCCAAGGAGGTCGCACTTACCGTGGGTAAGTTCGCCGGCGGTCAGGCTGCCAACGTCATCCCAGATACCTGCGTGCTGGAAGGCACGCTGCGCGGCTTCGACGTTGAGCTCATAGAGCACCTCAAGACCCGCATCGCCGAGGTCGTCAACGGCGTTGCCGCAACATATCGTACGCCGGCGACTATCGAGACACTCTCGGATGTTCCCCCGCTCGTACTCGACAGCGATATGACTCAGGCGTCGCTTGGTTACGTGGGCGCAGTGCTGCCCAAGGCCGCCTTCTTGCCGCTGTTCCATGCCATGGCGAGTGAGGACTTCGCGCTTATCTCGAGCGAGATCCCAAGTGCGTACTTTACGGTGGGCGCGGCCGTAACCGACACGGACGAGCATTTTGCCCAGCATCATCCCAAGGCGCGCTTTAACGATGCCGAGCTTCCCCTCGGCGCCGCGGCTTATGCCGCCGTCGCTCTCGGATACATTGCGGACCACAAGGAGTAATCCATGTCTCAGCAACGTAAATTCTTCCCTGGCTGGCTCGTGGTGGCCTCCGGCTTTGTGATCATGGCCACGTGCTACACAATTTTCGTCAACTGCATGAGCCTGTTCCAGCCGCTCATCGTCAGCGACCTGGGCATTTCCCTTGCGCAGTACACCATCTCCAACGCCCACGATCGCCGCGTCCAAGCAGTTTGGCATGGCCGACCTCGGCAAGGTCACGGGCACCATTACCTCGCTCGAGATGGTCGGCGGCACCGTAGGCGCTATCGTCTCGGGTGTGCTGTTCGATGCCACGGGCTCCTTTGCGAGCACCTGGATCGTGTGCCTGGTGTGTTCTGTGGTCATGCTCGTATTCCTGCTGGCCTCGGAGCCTATCGCCGCCAAGCTGCGCGCGAGCGTGGCGGGGGAGTAGGGACGACGTCGCTCGTAGCTCTTTGCCCCGTTTTGTCCGTGGCTGCCTTGGAAGCCGAATGGATGCTCGTACCGTCATTCGGTTTCCCATGTAGCCACGGGCTCAAGAGATGACCCGAAGTCTTTCCGTCCAACGGATTTTGTGATCCGAAGAGGCGGAAGGATTGCAGATTGCACACCGCGGCGGCGCATCTGGCCGAACGAGTCCCCATACCCTCGTTCGGTCAGATGCGCCGCCGCTGTTTGTGTTTGTGCCGTATAATGACCACTACCTATGACGCGATACAAAAGAAAGGTGTTTGCCCATGCAGGCACAGAAGGCGGAGGGAACCCGCGACCTTATCGGCGCCGAGATGCGCGCCTGGCAAAAGATGCAGCAGACTGCGGCCGGCGTGTTCGAGCCGTTTGGTTTTAAACCCATCGAGACGCCCGCGATCGAGCAGGTGGATGTGTTTGTCCACGGTATCGGCCAGTCGACCGACGTCGTGCGCAAGGAAATGTTCCGCGTGTTCAGCGGTGCCAATCTGGAGCGCGTCTTTACCGAGGGCACCGACACCAAACTCAAGCCCAAGCAGCGCCTGGCACTTCGCCCCGAGGGCACGGCCGGCGTGGTGCGCGCCGTCGTCGAGAACAATCTGGTGCCCCAGGGCTCCACGCCGTTTAAGGCGTACTACGCCGAGGCCATGTTCCGTGGCGAGCGTCCCCAGAAGGGTCGCCTGCGCCAGTTCCACCAGGTGGGCATCGAGTGGCTCGGCGCTCCCGATCCGGCGGCAGACGCCGAGTGCATCATCATGCTCATGGAGTTCTACAAGCGCCTGGGCTTCGATCTTTCCAAGCTTCGTCTGCTCATCAACTCGATGGGTGACGCCCAGTGCCGTCCGGCTTACCGCGAGCAGGTTAAGCAGTTCATCCTCGATCACGCCGACGAGATGTGCGATGAGTGCCGTGAGCGCGCCGAGCTCAACCCGCTGCGTGCCTTCGACTGCAAGAACGACCATTGCCGCGAGATCATGGCCGAGGCCCCGCTGATGGGTGACAACCTGTGCGACGAGTGCCGCGAGCACTACGAGCAGGTCAAGCGCTATCTGGATGCCGCCGGTATCGAGTATGTCGAGGATCCCACCTTGGTGCGCGGCCTGGACTACTACACCCGTACCGTCTTTGAGGTCGAGGCCCCTGGCGCCGGCGTCGGCTCCATCGGCGGCGGCGGCCGCTACGACGGCCTGGTCGAGCTCGAGGGCGGCAAGCCTACGGCCGGCGTCGGCTTCGCCGTCGGTTTTGAGCGCGCCCTGCTGGCCTTGCAGGCCTTTGGCAGCGACCTGGGTGCCGATGAGGCCCCGTGTGTTTATGTCGCCAACGCCGGCAAGGAGCTGCGCCAGAACGTCTTTGCCATTACGCAGGAGCTTCGCGCCGCAGGCATCGTGACCGAGGCCGACTATCAGGGCCGTTCGCTCAAGGCCCAGTTTAAGCAGGCCGATAAGGTGGGCGCCAAGCTCATCCTGGTCCTGGGCGGCGACGAGCTTGCCGCCGGCAAGGTCAAGGTGCGCGACATGGAGAGCCATGACGAGGTACTGGTCGATCTGGCCAACGTCGTCGAGGCGGTTCGTGAGCGCCTGTAGCGCATCTTTTTGAGCTGCGGACCCGCTTGAGTGTCCCGTTCATTGCGAGCGATTGTTACGGGGGTGTTTCGCATTTATGCGGAATGCCCCCGTTTGTGTATGCCGTCCACCGAGAAATACGACCATTTAGGGCAAAAACCCTTGCAATGCAGAAAATACTTTTGTGTGGTAAAGCGCAATCAGTGTCGAAAGTATTTCTCAAGCGCCTATAATGAATACCGCATGTTACGTGCATAGAAGGAGGAATGGGAGGAAACGTGGCTGAGAACCTAAGCAACCAGTCTGTACCCGAAGCCGCGGCGCGCGTCGCTGCCGTGGTCAACCGCCTCGTTAACCGAATCGGCTCGAATGCCGAGTCCAGGGAGCGTCTCGCCGAGATCGAGATCCCCGAGGAGCTGCGCGACAATTTGGCGTTGTTCCTACGCCTGGAGCGTCGTGTGCTTAGCGAGTATGATCCCGAGATCGCGGACCTGTTCGACAAAATCCTGTCGGCCGAGATTGTGGCCAATGCCGGCAACCCCGGTACCCGCGCTGCCGACGAGGCCGTCGACGAGCAGGGCGTGCCCACCGCCGACGAGCCCACCGCCGTGGCGTTTCGCGAGGTCGTCGATCTGATCGACAGTCTGCCGCTCGATAAGCAGCAGGTCATCGTTCGCGCCTTTACGAGCTTCTTCCACTTGGCAAACCTGTCGGAGGAGAACTACCGTGTGGCGCAGCTGCGCGAGCGCGAGGCCGGTGCGTCGACCGATACCGAGGTCGATCCCGCCAACGAGCTCACCGTCGCCTATCACCAGCTGGTGAATGAGCTGGGTGTCGAGGGCGCCAACGGGCTGCTCGGCAAGCTTGAGTTCCATCCCGTCTTTACCGCGCATCCCACCGAGGCCCGTCGCAAGGCCGTCGAGGGCAAGATTCGCCGTATCTCCAACCTGCTGGAGGAGCGTCCGCGCCTGGGCGGCTCCGACCTGGTGGAGAACGAGCGCCATATGCTGCAGGAGATCGACGCCCTGGTGCGTACGAGCCCCATCGCGCTCAAGAAGCCCACGCCGGTCGAGGAAGCCGATACCATCATCGACATCTTCGATAACACGCTGTTCGACGTCATCCCCGTCATCTATCGTCGCTTTGACGACTGGGTGCTGGGCGACAAGGCCGGTACCGTGCCGCCGCTGTGCCCGGCGTTCTTCCATCCCGGCAGCTGGATTGGTTCCGACCGCGACGGTAACCCCAACGTCACCGCCAAGGTGAGCCGTGAGGTCGCCGCCAAGTACTTCACCCACATGGTGCTCAAGCTCGAGGACAAGTGCCGCCGCATCGGCCGCAACCTCACGCTCGAGGCCACCTACAGCAAGCCGTCTGCCGAGCTCATCAACCTGTGGAACCATCAGGTCGAGATGAGCGCCCAGTACACCGCACGTGCTGAACTGATCTCCGAGCACGAGCCGCATCGCGCCGTCATGCTCGTCATGGCCGACCGTCTGAACGCCACCGTGCGTCGCATCACCGACACCATGTACCACAGCGCCGATGAGTTCCTGGAGGACCTGCGTGTCGTCCAGCGCTCGCTGGCCGCCTGCGGTGCCGTCCGTGCTGCCTACGGCCCGGTCCAGACCATCATCTGGCAGGTCGAGTCCTTCGGCTTCCATATGGTCGAGATGGAGTTCCGTCAGCACTCCGTGGTGCACGCCCGCGCCCTCAAGGATATCCACGAGAACGGTATCCATGGCGACCTGCAGCCCATGACGCGCGAGGTCATCGATACCTTCCGCGCTATCGGCTCCATCCAGAAGCGCTACGGCAAGAAGATGGCGCATCGCTACATCATCTCGTTCACCAAGAGCGCCCAGCATGTGGCCGACGTCTTTGAGCTTGCCCACCTGTCCTTTGCACACGAGGAGGATGTCCCCGAGCTCGACGTGATCCCGCTGTTCGAGCAGCTCGAGGACCTCGAGGGCTGTGTCGACGTGCTCGATCAGATGCTCACGCTGCCCGTGGTGCAAAAGCGCCTTGCCCAGACCAACCGCCGCATGGAGGTCATGCTGGGCTATTCCGACTCCTCCAAGGATGCCGGTCCTACCACGGCCATGCTCGCGCTGCACTCCGCGCAGGAGCGCATCGCCAAGTGGGCCGAGAAGAACGATATCGACCTGGTGCTCATGCACGGTCGCGGCGGTGCCGTGGGCCGTGGCGGCGGCCCGGCCAACAAGGCCGTGCTGGCGCAGCCCAAGGGTTCGGTCAACTGCTTCTTTAAGCTCACCGAGCAGGGCGAAGTCATCTTTGCCCGTTACGGCAACCGCACGCTGGCTCAGCGCCATGTTGAGTCCGTTGCTGCCGCAACGCTTTTGCAGTCGGCCCCGAGTGTCGAGAAGACCAACACCGAGACCACGCAGAAGTTCTGGAATATGGCCGAGAAACTCAACGCAGTAAGCCATGAGCGCTATCTGGACCTGCTGAACACCGAGGACTTTACACCGTGGTTCTCGACCGTGACGCCGCTGACCGAGGTCGGTCTGCTGCCGATCGGCTCGCGTCCCGCCAAGCGCGGCTTGGGTGCCAAGTCGCTTGACGACCTGCGTACCATTCCGTGGATCTTTAGCTGGAGCCAGGCGCGCATCAATCTGGCCGCTTGGTACGGCCTGGGCACCGCCTGCGAGCAGCTGGGCGACCTTGACCAGCTTAAGGCTGCCTACCAGGAGTGGCCGTTCTTCCGCACCTTTATCGACAACATCGAGATGTCGATCGCCAAGACCGACCAGCGCATCGCCAAGATGTATCTGCACCTGGGCGATCGCCAGGATCTGTCCGAGAAGGTCTTTACCGAGATACAGCTCACCCGTAAGTGGGTCCTTGCCATCGTCGGTGACGAGTGGCCGCTGCAGCGTCGTCGCGTGCTCGGCTGCGCCGTTCGCGTGCGCAACCCCTATGTTGATGCCCTGTCCATCGCCCAGGTCCGCGCCCTTCGCGAGGTGCGTATGAACCAGGACGAGATGGCCGAGGAGAAGAAGGCCGAGTACATGAGCCTGATTCTTTCGACTGTGACCGGCGTCTCGGCAGGATTGCAAAACACGGGGTAATCGATAGCCCTGTAGTCGTCCGGGCCCGCCATTAGTTTACTTTTAGGCACGTCCTCGGACATGCAAGAAGCCCTCGCTGCGCACTTCGTGCGGCGAGGGCTTCTCGCGTCCTGCGGAGTGTGCCTAAAAGTAAACTTATGGCGGACCCTTCGATGTCCGGTCTTCGGCGGATTACTGGCTGGGGAAATAATGGCGCACTTCGCGCGTTTGGAAAGGGCTTCGTGCTGCGGAATGCATTCAGCGGGAAACCCATTGGGCCCCTTCGGCCTCGGTCTTCAGGGATTACAGCTGAGGGGAGAATGGCGCGCTTCGCGCGTTTTGGATGGGGTTTGTCCCGGCGGCGCGTTTGGCGCTCCGCGCTTCGCGTCTTATCGATTGGGATTGAGATGCATGTGGCGCTTCTCGCCTTACGACTGTAGCGGCCGCGGTTCCCTTTGGGATCGCGGTCGTTTTGTTGTGGGTCAAATATGAACGTTGTGTTAATGAGTCGGTGGACGGTGGTGTTTTTCGGTGAACGGCGTATCCTTCCGACGGTTTGACTAGTGTGTCAGTTGAAAGGAAGAGGGCGCTCGTCAATGTTTGAATGTGAACTGCCGTTTGACCACAAGACGTTGCATCTGGAGCTCGAGGACAAGAACTTCGCGGGTGTGATGGAAGGTCATCAAAACGAGTTTAAGACTACGAAATCGCAGGAAGAACTGGTAGAGGAGTCGCTTGCCAACCCTTATGGCTCACCTTCGCTCGAGGAGCTTTGTGCTGGTAAAAAGAACATCGTCATCATCAGCTCCGACCATACGCGTCCCGTTCCCTCGCGTGTGACGATGCCTATTCTGCTGCATCACATTCATGCCGCTGCGCCCGAGGCTCGTGTGCGTATTTTGGTTGCTACGGGTATGCACCGTCCGTCGACGCACGAGGAGCTCGTCAACAAGTATGGCGAGGACATCGTTGCCAACGAGGAAATCGTTATGCATGTCGCAACCGACGACAGCATGATGAAGAAGATCGGCACCCTACCTTCTGGTGGCGAGTGCATCATCAACAAGATCGCTGCCGATTGCGACCTGCTTCTTGCCGAGGGCTTCATTGAGCCGCACTTCTTTGCCGGCTTCTCTGGCAGCCGAAAGTCTGTCCTGCCCGGCATCGCCAGCTATAAGACCATCATGTACAACCACAACGGTCAGTTTGTGAACGACTCCCATTCGCGTGCCGGCAACCTGTGCCACAACCACGTGAGCGAGGATATGTTCGCCGCTGCCGAGATGGCTCACCTTGCCTTTGTGCTTAACGTGGTGCTCAACGGCAAGCACGAGGTCATTGGCTCCTTTGCCGGTGACATCCACAAGGCACACGAGGCTGGCTGCGAGTTCGTGAAGAGCCTTGCCGGCGTTGAGCCCGTCGAGTGCGAGATTGCCATCACCACCAACGGTGGTTACCCGCTCGACCAGAACATCTACCAGGCCGTGAAGGGCATGTGCGCTGCCGAGGCCACGCTTCCCGAGGGCGGCGTGATCATCGATGTCGCCGGCTGCGCCGACGGTCACGGCGGCGAGGGCTTCTATCACAACATCGCCGACAACGATCCGGCGGAGTTTGAGCGTGCCTGCATCGATCGCCCCAAGGACGAGACCCTGCCCGATCAGTGGACGAGCCAGATTTTTGCTCGCATCCTGGCACATCACCCTGTGATCATGGTTACCGACCTGTGCGACCACCAGATGCTCAAGGATATGCACATGACGCCGGTTAACACCCTCGAGGAGGCGCTCAAGCTCGCCTTTGAGATGAAGGGTGCCGACGCCAAGGTCGCCGTCATCCCCGATGGCCTGGGTGTTGTCGTCGCCCAGCACTAGTGCGCGGCTTAAACGAATCGTTTGTAACCAATAAGAAAGATAAGGTTTTATGCTTACCAAACTCCTCTGCGAATTCGGCGCGACGGCCCTCATGATCGTCTTTGGCGTGGGCGTGCACTGCGATACCGTGCTCAAAGGCACCAAGTATCAGGGCTCTGGCCATATGTTTGCCATCACCACTTGGTCTTTTGGCATCTCGGTCTGCCTGTTTGTCTTTGGCGGCGCCGTGTGCATGAACCCCGCTATGGTGCTTGCCCAGTGCATCGTCGGTCTGGTGCCGTGGGGCAACTGCATCCCCTTCATGCTTGCCGATATGCTCGGCGGCTTTGTGGGTGCTGTGATCGCTTGGTTTATGTATGCCGATGAGTTCAAGGCTTCCGAAGGCGTCGTCGATCCCATTGCTCAGCGCAACATCTTCTCGACCAACCCCACCACCGAGGGTACGAACTATGCCCGCAACTTCTTCTGCGAGGCCATCTGCACCTTTGTGTTCATCAGCGCCATCCTTGCTGCCGCTAGCCGCGCTGGTGAGAACGTTCTGATGCTCGCTATCTGCGTCGGCCTGATCGTTTGGGCCGTTGGCATGGGCATGGGCGGCATCACCGGCTTCGCCATGAACCAGGCACGTGACCTTGGTCCTCGCATGGCCTATCAGTTGCTGCCGATTAAGAACAAGGCTGACAACAACTGGAAGTATGGCCTGCTTGTTCCTGGCATTGCGCCGTTTGTCGGTGCTATTGTGGCCGCGCTGTTTGTGCATGGCTTCTTGGGTATGTTCTAGTCGAAGGCAATTGATATAACGTCCGGATCCGGCATAGGTTAACTTTCCGCCGCGTCCTCGGACATGCAAGAAGCTCCCGCTGCGCACTTCGTGCGGCGGGAGCTTCTTGCGTCCTGCGGAATGCGGCGGAAAGTTAACCTATGCCGGACCCTGCGGGAATCCAGTTGGATTGGAACAAGCAACCCAACATATATATCTGAATTTGGATGTTAGGGTCGCTTTGTTTTTTGGGTGCTCTTACAAGAAAGCGTAACTTGGGGATGGGGTGGGCGCTTTGTTGGGATGGCGCTTTGGGGTGGCGTCTTACTTAGCTGAAGAGGGGCTGTATGGCTGAGAGGTAGTCTTTGGCTACGTCGGCTTTGTTGGATTGGAAGTTGTGCCAGGCCCACCATTGGACGGTGGCTACGAAGCTTGAGGCTATGTGATGGAGGAGGAAGCTGCGGTCCATGGTGCCGGCTGGGCCTGTGGGATCGATGGGGACGGTTTCGGCCGCGAGCGACATGATGGTCTTGCGGAGGCTGTCGGCGAAGACGCGTGAGCCGGCGCCGGCTACAAGGGCCCTCACGCCCTGACGGCGTTTCCACAGGTTGCTAAGGATATGCTCGACCTGCACGAATGGGTCGTCGAGCGGTGTGCCATCGTCGTCGAGGGCGTGGGTACAGATGTCGCTCACGAGCTCGGACAGTAGGTCGTCTTTGCTCTTAAAGAGGCCGTAGAATGTCGCGCGGCCTACGCGAGCGCGCGCGATGATGTCGCCGACAGTGATCTTGCCGTAATCTTCCTCGCACAGGAGCTCGGAGAACGCCGCGACGATCGCGGCACGGCTTTTGGCCTTGCGGGCATCCATGGCTATGCGTCTGCGTGAACGAGCAGGCAGCGAAGCGTACCGGAGCAACCCTCGTAGGGGCGCTTACCGGCGCCGTAGCCGACGGCCTCGATGCGGTAGCGGGCCGGCAGGTGCTCGGACGTGCGCAGTGCGGCGACGATGGCGGCGCCCGTGGGCGTCACGAGCTCGCCGGCGACCGGTGCGGGCGTGAGGGCGATATTGCCTGCTTGGCATAGGTTGACGACGGCGGGCACCGGGATGGGCATAAGGCCGTGGGCGCAGTGGATGGTACCGTGACCCTCGGAGAGCGACTCAACCACGATGTCTTCAATGCTCAGGTCGTCGAGGCAGATGGCGACCGAGCAGACATCGACGATGGAGTCGACGGCGCCCACCTCGTGGAACATGACGGTCTCGGGCGTTTTGCCGTGTGCCTTGGCCTCGGCGGCAGCCAGCGCGGTAAAGATGGCGAGAGCGCGGCGCTTGGCACCGCCACTCAGCTGCGAGCCGTCGATGATGGCGGTGACGTCTGTCAAAGAACGGTGGTGATGGTGGTGGGCGTGATGGTGGCCCTCGTGGCCATGACCGTGAGCCTCATGGCCATGCTCGTGGCAGTGTTCGTGCTCGTGCTCGTCATGGTCATGATGGTGGTGCTCATGCATATGCTCGACAGCTGCTTCGTTGCCGTAGAGCCAGGCCATATCGTGATCGTGGTTCTCGAGCTCCTCTGCAAGCTGGACTTCGAAATCGCAGGCGTCGATGCCATGCTTGTTTACGCGCGTCACGGCGATCGTAAAGCCGTCGACCGGCAGCGTGGCGAGCTGTTCGCGCAGGTGCTCCTCGCTGGCGCCCAGGTCGAGCAGAGCCGCGACGGTCATATCGCCGCTGATGCCCGAGGTTCCGTCGATGATAAGCGTGTGCTGGTGGTTGGACATGGAATGCTCCTTAGCGGGCGCAGGGCGTGCCGGCGCTCAGATGATTGATAAGACTTGCCTGATAGGCGGCGCCAAAGCCGTTGTCGATATTGACGACCGAGACGCCGCTGGCGCAGGAGTTGAGCATGGCGAGCAGCGCGGCCACGCCACCAAGGTTCGCGCCGTAGCCCACGCTGGTGGGAACGGCGATGACCGGGCAACTCACCAGGCCGCCGATGACGCTTGCCAGGGCGCCTTCCATGCCGGCGATGGCGATGACCACCTGCGCCTGGGCAAGTTCCTCAGCATGAGCGAGCAGGCGGTGCAAGCCGGCGACACCTACGTCGTAGAGGCGATCGACTTCGTTGCCGTAGAACTCGGCCGTCAGTGCCGCCTCTTCGGCGACGGGCAGGTCGCTCGTACCGGCGCAGGCGACGACGATGCGTCCGTTGCCGGTGGGGGAGGGCTTGCCGCCCACGAGGGCGAGCTGTGCGTCCGGGACATATCCCAGGTCGATGCCGTTGCCGAGAAATTCCGAGGTACGGGCGGCCTTTTTGGCGTCCAAGCGCGTGACCAGGATGCGCTCCTGGCCTGCATCGCGCAGCGCTTCGATAATGGCGGCAATCTGCCCGGCGGTTTTACCGGCGCCGTAGATAACCTCGCCGGCTCCCTGGCGTACCCCGCGTGAAAGATCGAGCTGCGCAAAACCCAGATCGGCGGTCGGAGCCGTCTGGATGCGCGTGAGGGCGTCGGCAGGGGTGACTGCCCCGCCGGCAACATCGCTCAGCAATTGCTCAAGATCTCGCTTATCCATATATATGTTCCCTTCGACGGCGCAAAGTCTAGCACTCAAAGGGTATATTTCCGAACACTAAGATAAAATTGTTCGGAAACTATAGGACAGACTGATTCAATTGTTAGACGAATCGGCTAGTCACGCAGGATGATGTCCATGGCGAGCATCAGGTTGCGCTCGTCGATGGCAAACGGGGCGGCCTCGCGCGTCTTGGGCTTGGCGCAAAACGCGATGCCCGTGCCCGCGGCCTGAATCATGGGGATGTCGTTGGCGCCGTCGCCAATAGCGACCGTGTGGGCAATATCGACGCCGCACTCAACTGCCCAATCCAGCATCTGGATAAGCTTGGACTCCTTGGTCACGATGTCTGCCGCCAGTCTTCCGGTGAGCTTGCCGTCTACGACCTCCAGACGGTTGGCCAGGCAAAAGTCGATGCCCGCGGCAGCCACGATCTTGTCGGCAACCTCGTGGAAGCCGCCACTCACGACGCCGACCTTCCAGCCCTTGCTGTGCGCCGAGCGCACAAGCTCCAGCGCGCCGGGGGTAAACGTCACGCGCTCAAAGGTGCGCTCGAACACGCTCTCGTCCAGGCCGGCAAGCAGCCCCACGCGCTCCTCGAGCGCTTGCTTAAAGTCAAGCTCGCCGCGCATGGCGCGCTCGGTAATCTGCGCCACTTGCTCGCCCACGCCGGCTTCCTCGCCCAACAGGTCGATGACCTCCTGGTTGATGAGGGTGGAGTCGATATCCATAACGATGAGGCGTGCAGACATGTTGGGCCTTTCCGGGTGCAGTTGTATTGGGGCACATTGTCGCACGCGGCGCGCCTCGGCGACAGTCGCGGTGCGCCAATTGTTTCGTCTCCGTCAAGTCTTTGGGCAGGAGCTACTTTTTCGCGGCACATCGACGCGGGTGCGATAAGATAGAACGCCATGTCCGGCTGCGCGGTTTACGCAGGCCGGGCGAATCTGTACGACGCCGCCCGGAACGACACGGGGCGGCACAGATCCATAAAGGAGGATCACTGGTATGAGCCAGACCCGTCCCATCGACGAGCATTCCATGCACACCCGTACCTGCGGCGAGCTTCGCCGCGAGAACGTGGGCGAAGAGGTCACCCTCACCGGTTGGGTGAGCCGTCGCCGCGACCACGGTGGTCTTATTTTCTGCGACCTTCGCGACCGTGAGGGCATTACGCAACTCACCTTCGACCCCGAGCATTCTGACGGCGATGCCTTTAAGATCGCCGAGACCATGCGTCCCGAGTGGCCCATCAAGATTCACGGCGTCGTGCGCGCCCGTGGCGACGAGACCACCAACACCAAGCTCGCCACCGGCGAGATCGAGGTCCTGACCGACCATGCCGAGGTGCTCAATACGTCCGTCACCCCGCCGTTCCAGATCGAGGATGGCATCGAGACCAGCGAGGACACCCGTCTGCGCTATCGCTATCTGGACCTCCGTCGTCCCGAGATGATGGCCAACCTCAAGCTGCGCTCCGACTTCACCTTTGCCATTCGCGAGGCACTGCACAACCGTGAGTTCATGGAGGTCGAGACGCCCTCCCTGTTTAAGTCCACGCCCGAGGGCGCCCGCGACTTCATCGTTCCCAGCCGCATCCAGCCGGGCAACTTCTACGCTCTGCCGCAGTCCCCGCAGCTTCTGAAGCAGCTGCTCATGGTCGGCGGCGTCGAGCGCTACTACCAGGTTGCCAAGTGCTTCCGCGACGAGGACCTGCGCGCCGACCGTCAGCCCGAGTTCACCCAGGTCGATATCGAGATGTCTTTCGTGGACCAGAACGATGTCATGAGCGCGCTCGAAGAGGTCCTGTCCGATGCCTTCGGCCGCATGGGTGTCGAGATGCCCACGCCGCTGCGCCGCATGGATTACTGGGAGGCCATGGACACCTATGGCTCCGACAAGCCCGATACCCGCTATGGCATGCACCTGGTCGACCTGACCGACATCTTTGCCAACTCCAAGTTCAAGGTCTTTGCGACCGCCGCAAACGAGGAGGGTTCCGTCGTCAAGGCCATCAACGCCAAGGGCGCCGGTGCCTGGGCCCGCGCCAAGATCGATAAACTCGCCGGCGTGGCCTCCACGTTTGGCGCCAAGGGCTTGGCCTGGATCGCCTTCCGCGAGGACGGTTCCATCAACAGCCCCATCGTCAAGTTCTTCTCGGACGAGGAGATGGCGGCTCTGCGCGAGCGCATGGACGTCGAGCCCGGCGACCTCGTGATGTTCGCCGCCGGCCCGCGCCTGCTTTCCGACGAGATCCTGGGCGGCATGCGCTCCCACATGGCCAACGCGCTCGAGATCAAGCGCGAGGGTCACGACTTCCTGTGGATCGTCAACTTCCCGCTGTTCCACTGGGACGAGGACCGCAAGGCCTATGCAGCCGAGCATCAGCCCTTTACCCTGCCGACCGAGACCGACATCGCCAAGATTGAGGCCGATCCGCTGGCAGCCGGCTCCTGCACCTACGACTTTGTCATGGACGGCTTTGAGGCCGGTGGCGGCGGTATGCGTATCCACAACGCCGAGATGCAGATGTCCATGCTCAAGCTCCTGGGCTTTACCGAGGAGCGTGCCGAGTCGCAGTTTGGCTTCCTCATGGAGGCGCTCAAGTTTGGTGCGCCCCCGATGGGCGGCTTCGCCCTGGGCCTGGACCGCGTGTGCATGCTGCTCACCGGCTCCGACTCCATTCGCGACGTCATGGCGTTCCCCAAGACGGCCAGTGGCTCCGACCTCATGTCGGGCGCCCCGAGTCCCGTTTCTGGCGCCCAGCTCAAGGACGTCAGCCTGCGCCTGATGTAGGCGAGCGGCTACATATTGCCTGTAACGAGGGAAGGACGCGTGCCTTCCCTCGCTTTTTATGCGCCGATGCTGCGGTGGCCCGGGATGACCGGGCGCCGCGGAAACTGCGACCCGGAATTTGCGTCCAGAACGGGTTGCAGTTTCCCAAACAGGGCCCCTTGGGAAGCCGCAACCCAGAATCCAGCCAAATAATGGGACGCAGTTTCCGGTCGAGCTTTTGGCGAGTCGCAACAACTATCTAACGCTACAATAACTACCACGTGTCTGGGTTTGCCAGCCGAATGAGCGATACCGCGGGAGGGGACATGGTCGAGTTTACAAAGACGATTAAAGATCCGTTGGGACTGCATGCCCGCCCGGTCGCGCTACTCTACGACATCATCGCCAAGCATCGTAGCGACGTGTCGGTCAGCATCGGCGACCGCCATACCGATGGCCGTGACGTGATGGGCCTCATGGCGCTTTACGGCGAATGTGGCGAGGACATCGTCTTTCGCGTTTCAGGCGTAGACGAGGCCTCGTGCGTCACGTCGATCAGAAACCTCTCGCTCTAAACGCAACAAGGGACTGCGGACAGTCCCTTTGTCACATCTCTAGGAGGCGCTCTTTGCGGTGCCTCTTTTGTTTCGTATAGGAAACTTTTTCGAAAACTGAATAGAGACCCTTTCAAAAAAGTTAACCACATGTTAGTTTACTAAAGCGAACATAGACGTGGTTAACTTTTACCGCGTCGATGTTGAGGACGAACCGACGTTAGGAGCTCACTCATGTCTTGCGGACCGCAGATGCCGGCCATGCCGCTTTCGATGGTAAAGGCGGGCGAAACCGTGCGCGTGTCTCGGGTAAAGGGCAATGAGGACATGAAGCACCACCTCAAGGACCTTGGCTTTGTCGAGGGCAGCGAGATTCACGTGGTGAGCTCGAGTGGTGCCAATATCATCGTCACCGTGCTGGGCGCACGTTTTGGCATCGATTCCAAGGTTGCCATGCACATCATGACCGTCGGTTAGTCCGCAGCATTTCATTAAAACCGAAAGGGGGACAAGAGGATGAAGACGTTGGGTGACGTTAAGGTAGGCGAGAGCTCTACCATCGTCAAGCTTCACGGTGAGGGCGCGCTGCGCCGCCACCTTATGGACCTGGGGCTCATCAAGGGCACTTCGTTCAAGGTCGTAAAGGTTGCGCCGCTCGGTGATCCGGTCGAGATCAACGTGCGCGGCTACGAGCTTTCCATCCGCAAGGAGGAAGCGGCCGTCGTCGAGGTTCAGTAAGGGCTCGCGGCGTGTATTTCTGCATATAAAGTTAGGTTTTTCTAACTTAATGCAGCATCTTTGAAGCACATTATCCAACCTGCGCGGAGATGACAGCGCGGGCACACAAGGAAGAAGGATTGAATGGCGGATTCTCAGATCCATGTCGCGCTTGCGGGTAACCCCAACTGCGGCAAGACCACGCTTTTCAACCTGATCACCGGCGCCAACGGCTACGTTGGCAACTGGCCCGGCGTCACGGTTGAGAAAAAGGAAGCCAAGCTCCTAAGCGACAAGAACGTTACCATCACGGACCTCCCTGGCATCTACTCGCTTTCCCCCTACAGCCCCGAGGAGCAATGCTCGCGCGATTACCTCATGAGCGGCGAGCCCGATGTCGTCGTCCAGGTCGTCGACGCCACCAACCTCGAGCGCAACCTGTATCTGGCACTTCAGGTCATTGAGACCGGTCTGCCCGTGGTCGTCGCCCTCAACATGGCCGACTTGGTCGAGAAGAACGGCGATAAGATCGACACGGACAAGCTCTCCAAGAAGCTCGGTTGCCCGGTCGTGATGATCTCGGCCCTCAAGAACAAGGGCATCAAGGAACTGTTCGAGCAGGTCAAGAAGTCCGCTGCTTCCAAGGGCCAGGTGCCGGAGCACAAGTTCGATTCCTCCATCGAGGACGTTCTGGACCACATCGAGAATAACCTGCCTGCGAGCGTTTCCGCCAGCAAGCGTCGCTACTACGCCGTCAAGCTGTTCGAGCGCGATACGGATGCCTGCAAACTCATCAACCTCACCAAGGAGAAGGCGGCTCGTGTGGAGCAGCTGGTCGCCCAGTGCGAGCAGGATTGCGATGACGATGCCGAGTCCATCATCACCGGTGAGCGCTATGGTGTGATCGCGCACATCGTCGATGAGTGCCTCACCAAGACTCCGGCCAAGATGAGCACTTCCGAGAAGATCGACCGTGTGGTTACCAACCGCATTCTGGGCCTGCCGATCTTCGTAGTCATTATGTTCTGCGTGTACTACATCGCCGTTTCCACCCTGGGCGGTACGGTGACTGACTTCACCAACGACCAGCTCTTTGGCACCGACGGTTGGTACGTGCTCGGTCAGGGCCGCGACGCCTACGATGCGGCCGTCGAGGCCGTGGGCGAGGACGCTGCCGATTCGATCGACCCGGCACAGTACGGCCCGTATGTTCCGGGTATTACCACCATGGTGCACGATGCCCTCGTGGCGGGCGGCACCGAGGACGGTGGCCTGGTCGATTCGCTGGTCTGCGACGGTATCGTCGGCGGCCTGGGCGCCATCTTCGGCTTCGTGCCGCAGATGTTCCTGCTCTTTGTGATGTTGTCCTTCCTGGAGGATTGCGGCTATATGGCCCGCGTCGCCTTCATCATGGACCGCGTGTTCCGCCGCTTTGGCCTGTCCGGTAAGTCCTTTATCCCCATGCTCGTGTCCTCGGGCTGCGGCGTCCCCGGCGTCATGGCCACCAAGACCATCGAGAACGAGAAGGACCGCCGCATGACGGTCATGACCACCACGTTCATTCCCTGTGGCGCCAAGCTGCCGATCATTGCCCTGCTCATGGGTTCCATCATCGGCGATTCTTCCACCACCGCCGCGTGGATCAGCCCGCTCTTCTACTTCCTGGGCGTCTTTGCCGTCATCGCTTCGGGCCTCATGCTCAAGAAGACCAAGCTCTTCGCCGGCCGCCCGACGCCGTTCGTTATGGAGCTCCCCGCTTACCACTTCCCGGCGATCCGCTCTTGGGCGCTGCACGTGTGGGAGCGCTGCTTCGCCTTTATCAAGAAGGCCGGCACGGTCATCTTTGCGTCCACCGTCGTCGTTTGGTTCCTCTCCAACTTTGGTAGCTACAACGGCGCCTTTGGCTACCTGCCTTCCATGGAGGGCATCCCCGAGGAGTTCATGGATTACTCCGTGCTTGCCATGTTCGGCAACCTGGTCGCTTGGATCTTCGCCCCGCTCGGCTTTAGCACCTGGCAGGCCACCGCACTGACCGTCTCTGGCCTCGTCGCCAAGGAGAACGTTGTCGCCACCGCCGGCTCGCTGCTGTCCGTTGCCGACGCCGGCGAGACCGACCCGAGCCTGTGGACCGCGTTTGCGGCTATGTTCCCGACCATGGGCGCTTGCGTCGCCTTTGGTGCCTTCAACCTGCTGTGCGCTCCGTGCTTTGCCGCTATCGGCACCATCCGTAACCAGATGAACTCCGGTAAGTGGACCGCGATTGCCATCGGCTACGAGTGTGCCTTTGCTTGGGTCATCGGCCTGTTCATCAACCAGTTCTATAACCTGCTTGTTCTTGGGCAGTTTGGTATCTGGACGGTTGTGGCCATCGTGCTGCTGGCTGCGATGCTCTTCCAGATCTTCCGTCCCATGCCCAAGCATGCATGGACCGACGAGGACGAGACCAACACCGCTTCTGCCACGGTTTCCGCCTAAGTCCGAATAAGGATTAGCCCCTTTTCACGAGCCCGGGTGTCCCAGCGACACTCGGGCTTTTTGGTGCAAGTGGGACAGATTGGTGCAAGGGGGACAGGCTACTTTGCACCAGGTTGGTGCAAAAGTGTCAGGTTAATCTGCGCCAGGTTGGTGCAAAGTAACCTGACCCCCTTGCACCAAAAGTTGAGATGTGGCGTTTCCGCAGATAAAACCGACCAAAATAAACCTGTCCCTTTTTGGCAGGTGGAAGATGGGGTAAAGTAAGTGGTGGTTAACTAGAGGAGGCTTGCTATGGCACCTATCGATATTGTTGTGTTGGCTGTTATCGGCATTGCGTTTGTCGCCGTGTGCGTGCGTATCTACCGCAAGGGCACCTGCGCCGACTGTGCTCAGGGCGGCGCTTGCACGGGACATTGCGCCAACAAAAAGACCTGCGCCGCACTTAAGGGCGTGGATAAAATCGCCGAAGACTTGGGTCGCGGTATTCATTAGCCGACTGGCGTTTGAGCATATATGACTGCGGATACGGCAGTTGCTGATACGATAAGTACGTTAGCAACTGCCGCCGAGCGGCTCAAACGAAAGGAAGCCTGCATGGAGTCCTGTGCCTACCCGATGCTCTTTAGCCCGATCAAGGTCGGTACGACCGAGGTCAAGAACCGCGTCTTTATGCCGCCGGTGTCTACCAACCTGGCCGACCACGGCTATGTGACCGACGATCTGGTCGACCATTACCGCGCCCGCGCCAAGGGCGGTGTGGGCCTAATCATCACCGAGGTCGTGACGGTCGAGCCCACCTATACCTATCTGCCGGGCGACATGTGCTGCTACGACGACTCGTTTATCCCCGGCTGGGAAAAGCTCGCCGCGGCCGTCCACGAGTACGGCTGCAAGATCATGCCGCAGCTCTTCCACCCCGCCTACATGGCCTTTAACATTCCGGGCACGCCGCGCCTGATCGCTCCGTCCTTTGTGGGCCCCTCCTATGCCCGCGAGGCGCCGCGCCCCATCACGGTCGATGAGATCCACGAGCTCACGCATCAGTTCGGCGACGCCGCCGTGCGTATGCAGAAGGCCGGCGTCGATGGCGTCGAGGTCCATGCGGCGCACGCCCATGGCATGCTCGGCGGCTTTTTGACCCCGCTCTATAACAAGCGTACCGACGAGTATGGTGGCTCGCTCGACGCCCGCATGCGCTTCTTGCTCGAGGTCATCGCCGAGATTCGCGAGCGTTGCGGCAAGGACTTCATCATCGACGTCCGTATCTCGGGCGACGAGTACACCGATGGCGGCCTGACCCTCAACGACATGATCTATGTCTCGCGTTGTCTGGAGAAGGCCGGCGTCGACATGATTCACGTGTCGGGCGGTACCACCATCAAGCGCGGCTCCGCCATTCCCGCCGCCGGTACACAGCAGGCTTCGCACGCCGCCTGCTCGCGCGAGATCAAAAAGCATGTGAACATTCCCGTTGCCACGGTCGGCCGCATCAACGAGGCATGGATTGCCGAGGAGCTGATCGAGGACGGCGCTGCCGACATCTGCATGATGGGCCGCGCCAATCTGTGCGATGCCGAGTTCTGCAACAAGGCGGCTGCCGGCAACGCCGACGAGATTCGTCCCTGCATCGGCTGCCTGCGCTGCCTGAACGGCATCATGTTCGGCAAGCGCATCTCCTGCACCGTCAACCCGGACGTGGAGCGCGACGAGGCCGGTTACGAGCCTGCCGCCGAGGCCAAGAACGTGCTCGTCGTGGGCGCCGGCCCCGCGGGCATGGAGGCGGCCTACATTGCCGCCAAGCGCGGCCATAACGTGGTGCTCGTGGACAAGCAGGATGAGCCGGGCGGCGAAATGCGCATCGCAGCCGTTCCGCCGGCAAAGCAGGAACTCACCCGCGTGATCAAGTATCAGTACCGTCGCCTGGCCGAGGCCGGCGTCACGTGCGTCTTTGGTACCGAGCTTTCGGCCGAGGACATTCAGCGCGATTACGCGGGCTACGAGGTTGTCCTGGCTTATGGCGCCGAGCCCATCGCTCCAGCCTTTATGCAGGGCTTTAAGCAGGTTATGACGGCTGACGACCTGCTGGGCGGCAAGGCCTTCCCGGGCAAGAAGATCGTCATCGTGGGCGGCGGCACCGTCGGCTGCGAGACGGCCGATTACCTGGCCCCGTTGGTCAACGACCTGTCGCCGGCCAATCGCGATGTCACCGTCATTGAGATGACCAAGACGCTCGCCGCCAACGAGGGCGGTGCCGGTCGCGCGGTGCTCATCACGCGCATGCTCTCCAAGGGCGTTCACGTGCTGACCGAGGCCAAGGTGACCGAGATTACCGAGGACACCATCAGTTACGAAAAGGATGGCCAGATCCACACCATCGCCGATGCCGATACGCTGGTGCTTGCCATGGGCTACCGCCCCAATACCAAGCTTGCCGATGACCTTGCCGCTGCCGGCGTTGTCACCCACGTGCTGGGCGATGCCCAGAAGTGCGGTAACATCCGCGACGCCATCGGCGATGGCTACAAGGTCGCCTGCGAGCTCTAGTCAACCCCTTGGTGCATGAGGGGGGCGTCTCTGCGCCATCCGATAGCAAAACAGCGGTGGTGTCCCGGGTTTCGGGATGCCGCCGCTTGTTCTTGTGATCCTGGCGACGTGAGCGCGCCCTATTTCACCGCAACTGAGGGAATGGGGGATGCGATAGTATTACGTGGTGATATTCGACAAACCGTGAGCTTCATTCGAGGGCTTTATGGAACAGCACCAGCATTATCAGAGCCTGCAAGATCAGGCATACAACGCATTGCGCTCCAAGATCATCTATGCCGAGCTCAAGCCCGGCACGCGCCTTTCGGCGATTGGTCTGGAAAAGGAGACGGGAATCGGGCGCACGCCCATTCGCGAGTCCTTTGTGCGCTTGCGTGAGCAGGAGCTGGTGGAAACGCGTCCCAAAAGCGGCACCTATGTCTCAAAAATCAGCATGGAGCGCGCCGAGAACGCCTGTTTCTTGCGAGAGAAACTCGAGAGAAGCGTGCTCATTAAATGCTGCTCTGCCGCCACGCCCGAGCAAAAGCAGCGGCTCGAGCGGATTCTTGCCGAGTCCGAGTCGCTCGACCATAGCGAAACGCGTCGCTTTTTCGATCTGGACAATCTGTTCCATGAGACGTGTTTTGAGATTGCCGGCCGCCACATGTTGTGGGATTGGATGAGGAGCGTCAATACGCATTTCGAGCGCTACAACTGGTTGCGTATGGTGTCGCAGGATCTGGATTGGGAGCCGATTCGTCGGCAGCATCGCCGGATTCTCGAGGCCATTAAGAAGGGCGATACCGACGCGGCGAGCTATTTGGCAGAGACGCACTTGCATCTGATGCCCGAGGAGCAGGGCCCGGTTATCGCCTTGCATCCCGACTATTTTGAGCTGCCTAAAGACTCGAATATCTAGCCCATCACCGCATCTGCTCAAGACGTAAAAACGATGCTGCCCACCTACAGCGTTTTGCAAGCGAGATTTTTAAAAAAATGCCTAAAATGGCTCAGACTGCCGACAATTGGGAAACGGGGTGCGCTATGGCGCAGATGAGAATCAAGGACATTGCCGCCGAGGCGGGCGTGAGCCCGGCCACGGTCTCGCGCTATCTCAACAACCGTCCCGGGCAGATGACCGAGGAAACCCGCGCTCGCATCGCGGCGGTTATCGAGCGCACCGGCTATCGTCCACGTGCCGCCGCGCGCAATCTGCGCAGCTCGCGTACCAACCTCATCGGCGTGATCTTGGCCGACATTGCTAACCCGTTCTCCAGCGCCATGCTCGAAGGGCTTTCCGCCAGCGCCGCCGCGCGCGGCTGCTCGCTCATGACGGCCATTAGCGGCAACGACCCCGCCAAGGAGGCAGAGTCGCTTACCAGACTTATCGATGCCGGCGTGGACGGCCTGGTCGTCAATACCTGCGGAGGCAACGACAAGGCGATCGCCGAGGCTGCGGGACGCCTGCCCGTCGTTCTGCTCGACCGCGATGTTGCCAATGGCGGCATCGATCTGGTGACCTCCAACAACCGTGAGCTGGTCGCCGGCCTGGTAGACGCCTTGGCCTCTGCGGGCAGCGAGCGCCTGTGCCTGCTCACCGAGGCAAGCGACGACAGCCCCGTGCGTCGCGAACGCGCCGAGGCGTTTGCCGACGAGCTCTCGCGCCGCGGCCTGGCCGGCGAGGTCGTCACCCTGGCCGACGGTGGCGCCACGGGTGTCAGTCGCCTGGACGAGACCATCCGCGGCTATGCGGGTAAAAAACTCGGCCTCATTGCCGTCAACGGTCTGGTCTTCCTGCGCCTGACCGAGGCGCTGGCACAGTTGGGACCTTCGTTGCCGGCGGGTCTCAAGATCGCAACGTTTGACGACTATCCCTGGAACCACGTGCTCTTTGGCGGTGTGACCACGGCCGCGCAGGACACCCTCACCATTGCCGAGCGCGTGGTCGAGCGCCTGTCCGAGCGCATCGACGTCGTTACCACTACGGTGGGCGACGCCGCAAAGCTCGCCCCCAAGCGCATCGAGGTCCCCGGCCACATCGAACACCGCGCTTCGACCTCGCGCTAACCATTCGTTCGTGCTTGGCACCCGCCTGCTCGCGCACGTTTTTTGAGCGCTTGATACGCTTTAACCCTGCGGAAACATTTTTCTGCGATAGTATCTGCGGTATAGACCAGTCGAAACCCGCCCGAAAGAAAGGGGAGCGACATGAACCAGCAGAACATCGATTACGTACTCCGCTCCGTAGAGCAGCGTGACATCCGCTTTGTGCGTCTGTGGTTTGTCGACATTCTCGGCCGCCTCAAAAACTTTGCCATTAGCCCCGAGGACCTCGAGGTCGCATTTGAGGAGGGCATTGGCTTTGACGGCTCCGCCATCGAGGGTTTTGCCACGCCCGAGGAAGCCGATATGCTGGCGTTTCCCGATGCTTCGACCTTCCAGATTTTGCCGTGGCGTCCGAGCCACAACGGCGTCGCCCGTGTGTTCTGCGACGTGTGCACTCCCGATCGCAAGCCCTTCGCCGGCGATCCGCGCGATGCGTTGCGTCGCATGTTCCGCAAGGCAGAGAAAGCCGGCTATCTGCTCAACGTGGGCGCCGAGCTGGAGTATTACTACTTCCCCGACGAGCACACGCCCGAGCCTCTCGACAACGTGGGCTACTTCGATCTTTCGGTGAGCGATGCCGCTCGCGATCTGCGCCGCAACACGGTCCTTACGCTCGAGAAGATGTCCGTGCCCGTGGAGTACACCTTCCATGCCGCCGGTCGCTCGCAGCACGGCATGAGCCTGCGCCACGCCGAGGCCCTGAGCATGTCCGACGCCATCACCACGGCCAAGCTCATCATTAAGCAGCAGGCCTACGAGAGCGGTTGCCATGCCTCCTTTATGCCCAAGCCGTTGGCGGGCGAGGACGGCAGCGCCATGTTTTTGCATCAGTCGCTGTTCGACCACGACGGCAACAACGTCTTTTGGGGCGAGGACGACGAGAAGTACCACCTCTCCGATATTGCCAAGCATTACATGGCCGGCATCCTGGCGCACGCGCGCGAGATCAGCGCCATCACCAACCCCACCGTCAACTCGTACAAGCGCATCACCACGGGCGGCGACTCCGTGCCGCAGTACGCCACGTGGGGCTTGCGCAACCGCGCAAGCATGGTTCGCATCCCGGTCTACAAGCCCGGCAAGCAGCTGTCCACGCGCATCGAGCTTCGTAGCCCCGATCCCATGGCCAACCCGTATCTGGTCAACGCCGTCACGCTGGCGGCTGGTCTCGACGGCATTGAGCGCAAGCTGGAGCTCCCGCCCGAGGCCACGGCCGAGACGCTTAAGCTCAACGACCGCCAGATGCTCGAGGCCGGTTACACGCCGCTGCCGCGCTCGCTTAAAGAAGCACTCGACGTCTTTGAGGACTCGCAGTTTATGAAGGATGCCCTCGGCGATCACATCCATAGCTTCTTCCTCAAAAAGAAGCGCGACGAGTGGCATAAGTTCGAATCCACGATCACCGAATGGGAGATCAAGCACTACCTGGCGAACTCCTAATCGCGCTGGCTTGTCCCAGTACGATTGAGCTCATTTCTTTGGAGGCCGATATGTCCGAAAAGAGTGCCCTGTTCATGGCGCGCACGACGCGCTTCCACGAGTTTGCCCGCAGCTTGACGACCACCCTGGGTGTCGAGGTGAGCCTGGCCACCCCCGATTCGCCGACTGCGGCGCACGACTTTGACCTGCTGATCCTCGATTCCGATGGCATCCGCAGCGACCGCATCGATCAGATTGCCAAGTGGCTTGACGACCGCGGTGGTGTTCCCATGTTGGTGATCGTCGACGACGAGGCGCTCGGCACCCTGCGCCTGCCCAATCACGCGCATGCCGACTTTGTATGCCCCACGGCGACGCCCAACGAGCTCAAGGCTCGTGCGCAGCGCCTGATGGGCGAGGAGGAGACCGTCACCGCCGACGATGTACTCAACATCGATAACCTCGAGATCAACCTGGCTACCTACCAGGTGACGCTCGATAACGAGCCCATCGACCTGACGCTGATGGAGTACTCGCTGCTGAGCTTTTTGGCCACGCACCCCAACCGCGCCTACAGCCGCGAGGTGCTGCTGCACCGCGTGTGGGGCTTTGAGTACTGCGGCGGTACGCGTACCGTCGACGTGCATATCCGACGCATCCGCTCCAAGGTGGGCCCGCAGATCGCGGCGCACATCACCACCGTACGCGGCGTGGGCTATCTGTTTAAGGACTAGATTTCCATCACAAAGGGGACAGGCACCTTTGTGGTGGCTTTGCCACAGGTGAGGGTCCCTTTCGGGTCTGCAACAGAACTTAAACCTTCCTAAAAGATTTCGTTCTCATACACTTGCGCACGCATATTGGGGTACAACTCAACGTGAACAATGATGGCCCGCCACATGTTTGGCGGGCCTTTGGTTATTTGACGAAAGGATCGCAGCTATGAGCGAGAACGATTCCCAGCGTCCCCAGGATGCGGGCAACGCCGGCGAGACTCAGCAGCAGCCGCGCGTACAGGTGGAGTCGACGCCTGCCGACGGCAACAACATTCCCTACGTGCAGGCCTACGACACGCAGACCGGCAAGCCGCTGGGCGGCCAGCAGGTTGTAAACAAGCACACGGTGGTCAAGACCAAGACCAAAAAGCTGCCGATCTTTATTACGGCGCTTGCCGGTTGTGCCTGCGGAGCCTTGCTGGTCATCGCACTCATTATGAGTGGCACGCTCGATATTGGTGGCGGTAAGAATGCCGTGACGGCGGGTGCTTCGGGTTCATCGACGCAAAAGATCACCATCGACTCCGAGGACACCACGCTGGCCGAGGCCGTCTCTGCTAAGGCCCTGCCCTCCGTCGTTTCCATCGCCGCCACTTCGAGCGGTAGCCAGAATGGCTCGCTTTCGCAGTCTGCCGACGAGTCGGATAGCTCGGGCAGCGTCGGTTCGGGCGTGGTGCTCGATACCGAGGGCCACATCCTCACCAACAACCACGTGGTCGATGGTTACGACCAGTACGTGGTGACCATGGACGACGGCACCACCTATGAGGCCGAGTTCGTGGGCAACGATGCCTCGAGCGACCTCGCCGTCATCAAGCTCAAGGATGCCGATGCCTCCAAGCTCACCCCGATCGAGATCGGCGACTCCTCCAAGCTCAACGTGGGCGAGTGGGTCATGGCTATCGGTTCGCCGTTTGGCAACGAGCAGTCTGTCTCCACGGGTATCGTGTCGGCGCTGTATCGCTCCACGGCCATGAGCTCTACCAGCGGCAATACCATCTATGCCAACATGATTCAGACCGACGCCGCTATCAACCCGGGCAACTCCGGCGGCGCGCTCGTCAACGACAATGGTGAGCTTGTGGGTATCAACTCGCTCATCGAGAGCTATTCGGGCTCCAGCTCGGGCGTGGGCTTTGCCATTCCGGTCAACTATGCCAAGAACATTGCCGACCAGATCATCGACGGCAAGACGCCGGTGCATCCGTACATGGGCGCTACGCTTTCGAGCGTCAACGCGCTCAACGCCCGCACCAACAAGCTGAGCACCGATAGCGGCGCGTATGTGGCGAGCGTCGTTGAGGATGGTCCTGCTGCCAAGGCCGGCATTCAGGAGGGCGATGTCATCACCAAGCTGGGCGACGACGAGATCACGAGCGCCGATGGCCTGATCATCGCACTGCGCAGCCACGAGGTGGGCGAGAAGGTCGAGATCACGCTCATGCGCGGCAAGGAAGAGAAGAAGGTCACGGTTGAACTGGGCTCCGACGAGGAGCTGCAGAACCAGCAGCAGGACGACAGCGCGACCGACACCGGCAACGGCGGTATTACCGACGAACAGCTGCGCCAGTACCTGGAGGAGCTGCTAGGCCAGCAGGGCCAGGGCTACGGTCAGGGTTACTAACGAGCCACTCCACACATATCGAAGCCAGAGGGGGCTGTCCCGCCAACGCGGGGCAGCCCCCTCTTTTCGTGATGATCCCTTGGGGACGGAGGAAAACGGAGCACTTGTGGCTGGCAAGAGGCTTGGTTCGGAATGGCCTGGACAGTTAGTTCAGATACGTATAAATCTGGGGCAGCTTGGGATGCGTTTTGAGCAATTTTTGATTGGGATGGGGCTTGAATGGGCGTTTGGGAGGGAGAGCGGGACGTTTACATGGTCTCAGGGAGCCCAAATTAGTTGAAACAGGGGTGTTCGTGCCTGATCCAGCTCTAGGATTTATACGTATCTGAACTAACTGTCCACCCCAGTCTGGCGGCTGCCGATTCGGTGCGGTTCGAGACCGCTATTCGGCCTCATTGCGACCGGTGGTACTCTAGTATCCGTTTGAAATCGAGCGAAGGAGTGCCGCTATGGAGCAATCGAGCCTGTTTGGTGACGGCGTGGACATCGATACCGAAACGCCCGCGATCGCGGAAGCCACCGCACCGACCGATGTCCGTGCCCAGGCGGCAACGCGCGCGGCCGAGCTGCGCCACGAGCTCGACTACCATGCCTATCGCTACTACATGCTCGATGCGCCCGAGATCACGGACGCCGCCTTTGACAAAATGCTCGTTGAGCTGCAGGAGATCGAGGCGGCCTATCCTGACCTGGTGACGCCCGACAGCTATACCCAGCGCGTGGGCGGCTACGTGAGCGAGCAGTTTACGCCGGTAACGCACATGGCGCGCATGTATTCCATGGACGATGCCATGGATCTGGACGAGCTCGACGCATGGCTCCAACGCACCGAGGATGCGCTCGGTGCCGGCAGCGTCACCTATACCTGCGAGCTTAAGATCGACGGTCTGGGCGTGGCGCTTACCTATCAAAACGGCACCTTTGTGCGCGCGGCCACACGTGGCGATGGCACCACGGGCGAGGACGTATCGCTCAACGTCCGTACCATCAAGGATGTGCCCATGCACCTGTCCGAGCCGGCGCTCGCCCACATGGGCGCCGACCGCGAGCGCACCATTGAGGTACGCGGCGAGGTCTATATGCCCAAAGGCAGCTTTGTACGTCTGAATGAAGAGGCCGATGCCGAGGGCCGCGGCCCCTTCGCCAACCCGCGCAACGCCGCTGCAGGATCCTTGCGCCAAAAAGACCCCAAGGTCACGGCGCGTCGCGACTTGGCCACCTTTATCTATGCCATTGCCGATACCGACCCGTTGCACGTCCACAGCCAGCGCGAATTTCTCGACTGGCTGCGCAACGCCGGCTTTAGCGTCAACCCCAACGTGGCTCGTTGCGCCACGCCGGCCGAGGTCCACGAGTTCTGTGCCCAGGCGCTCGAGCACCGCGGCGACCTGGACTACGACATCGACGGCGTGGTCGTAAAGGTTGACAGCTTCCAGCAGCAGCTCGACCTAGGTTTTACCGCCCGCGCACCGCGCTGGGCCATTGCCTTTAAGTTCCCGCCCGAGGAAAAGCAGACCATCCTGCGCGAGATTCGCATCCAGGTGGGCCGCACCGGTGTGCTCACGCCGGTCGCCGAGTTCGACCCGGTGACGGTCGCCGGTTCCACCATCGCGCGCGCCACGCTGCACAACATCGACGAGATCCGCCGCAAAAACGTGCGCGAGGGCGATACCATCATCGTGCACAAGGCGGGCGACGTGATTCCCGAGGTCGTGGGGCCGGTGCTCGACAAACGCCCGGCCGATTCGGTCGACTGGCACATGCCAGAGGTCTGTCCCGTGTGCGGCAGCCCCGTGGTCCACGAGGATGGCGAGGTGGCATATCGCTGCGTGTCCATCGACTGCCCGGCGCAGCTCAAGGAGCGCCTGCTCCACTGGGTGAGCCGCGGCTGCATGGACGTGGACGGCCTGGGCGACGAGATCGTCGACAAGATGATCGCTGCTGGCCTGATCCACGATGTCGCCGACTTCTACCAGCTCACGGTCGACGACATCGCCGGCCTAGACACGGGTCGCGTGTATGCCAGCTCCAACAGCAAAAAGGGCGTCAAGAAGGGCGACCCCATCCCGGTGGGCCTCAAGACGGCCGAGAAAATCATCGCCGAGCTCAACAAGTCCAAGAGCCAGCCGCTCGGTCGCGTACTGTTTGCCCTGGGTATCCGCCACGTGGGCAAGAGTGTGGGCGAGGTCATCGCCGAACGATTCCTGTCGATTGACAAGCTCATCTTGGCAAGCGAAGAGGACATCGCCGAGTGCGAGGGCATCGGTTCCAAGATTGCGGCAAGCGTCAAGCAGTTCCTGGCCGTACCCGAGAACCTCGCCGTGCTGGAGCGCCTGCGCCAGGCGGGCATGTCGCTCGAGGTCGACTTGGGCGCCGCGCACGCGCAAGCCGCGGCCGACGCTGGCGTGGCCGGCGAGCTCGCCGACGCACAGCCGCTCGCGGGTCTGACCTTTGTGCTCACCGGCACGCTCGTCAACCGCACGCGCGACGAGGCAGGTGCGGCGCTCAAGGTACTCGGCGCCAAGGTTTCGGGCAGCGTGTCAAAGAAGACGAGCTATCTGGTCGCCGGCCCCAAAGCGGGCTCCAAGCTCACCAAAGCCGAGCAGCTGGGCGTGCCTGTATTGGATGAGGACGCACTCGAGCAGATTCTTGCGACTGGTGAGGTGCCCCAGGCTTAAGGCACCGATAGCCAAATTAATCAAATTAAAGAGCCTCCCGGATGGCCCGATGCTATCCGGGAGGTTTTTATTCGGCCACGGCAACTGGCACCGTGATCTGCGTCACGTAGGTTGCTGGGTCGTCGCTGATAATGTCGTCGATGAGGGCGATTTCGCGCGAGGGACCGGCGGGGGACAGGTCGCGCTCGTGCATGTAATCGAGTAAGCGCTCATAGCGCGGGGCCGCCTGACCGTGCGTGCCGCGGAAGCTGACCGTCAGACACCGCGCGGCGGGACGTACTTCGACATCGCCCAGGTAATCGTCCGTGTCATCCAGCAGCAGAAAGACCTCGTCGTAGCCATCAAAGTCGCCGGCGGCAAAGCGTTCGGGCGCGATCCCGACGCCCAAGTTGCCCAGGAAGACAAAGGTCTCGTGCTGGCCCTTCTGCAGTTGACGAATTTGCCACTCCAGCGCATAGGCATCGGTAGGGTTGACGCGTTCGCGCAACACGGCGCAGCGAAGCTCGGGCGCATCGATTGTGCAAATGGTATCGAGCTCGGTGTTCAGGGCATCGTGAAGCAGGGCAAGCCGGTTATCGATCTTGCGCGACACGCGCTCCAGCTCGCAGCGCTTGCGCTCGATGAGCTCCTGCTGCTGGGCCAGCTGCCGCTGCATGAGGTCCACATCGCGCGTGGTCACAAACTCACGGATTTGCGCGAGCGGCAAGTCGAGAACACGCAGGTGGCTAATGGTGTTGAGGGTGGAGAGCTGCCGCGATCCGTAGTAGCGGTACCCACTTGCCGGATCGATGTGCGCCGGGTCCAGTAGGCCCATCTGCTCGTAATGGCGCAACGCGCCCACGCTCAGGTTAAGCAGGCGCGCCACCTCGCCAATGCGGAGTAGGCCCTCGGTGTGTTCGCTTGGCATGTCGGTCACAGGACCGCTCCTTTCGGTAAAAACAGGGGAGAGGCGCTAGGCATGCGTTGCCCCGCTATGCCACCAACTTGTCAAAAGCTCCGCGACGGTTGAGTACGGTAAATGCCACCACGCAAATAATCACCGACAGAATCGACCCGCACGGCGAGGCGATGCCCATGGGGAACAGCGTGTCGGAGTAGGCGTTCGACAGCAGCCACGCGCCGGGCACGCGAATGAGCACCACTGCCAGCACGTTGTGCGCAAAGCCGATGTAGCTCTTGCCATACGCAGCGAAAAAACCGCTAAAGCAAATGTGGATGCCGGCAAAGATCGCGTCAAAAATATAACTGCGCATATAGCCGGTGCCGGCCGCAACGACCGCGGCGTCCTTGGCAAAAAAGCCGAGAAACGCCGGTGCCACCAGCCACATCAGCACCGTGATCAGGCAGCCATATATCACCGAGATGGTCATGGCATCTTTGAGCACCTGACGCGCGCGGTCGCCCTTGCCCGCGCCGGCGTTTTGCGCCGTGAGCGCGCTGACGGTGGCGCCCATGGAACTCGGCACGATAAACAAAAAACTGATCATCTTTTCGACCAAGCCCACGGCAGCGGCGTCGACCAGGCCGCGATGGTTGGCGATGACGGTGATAAACATAAACGCCACCTGAATGCAGCCGTCCTGCACGGCCACGGGCACGCCGATCTTAAGAATGCTGCCGAGCACCTCGGGCTGAGGACGTAGGTCGCTGCGCTTAACGTGGATGTTCGTGCGGCGGCTCTTGAGCCACACGAGCGCGAGGGCAACGCTGGCCGTCTGGGCGGTTACCGTGCCGAGTGCCGCGCCCACGGGGCCGAGCCCCATGTGCCCGATAAATAGAAAATCGAGCGCGATGTTGATGATGCATGCCACGCCAATCACGTACATGGGCGAGCGCGAATCGCCCAGCCCGCGAAAGATTGCCGAGAGGATGTTGTATGCGGCGATAAAGGGAATGCCGACAAAGCAGATGCGCAGGTAGGCGGCAGTGCCTTCGACTGCCTCGGCTGGCGTGCCAATGAGTGCCACGATCTGCGGGCACAGCGCAAACAAGACGGCGGCCAGCACCACCGAGACACCCATAAAGAGCGTGATGGTGTTGCCGATGGCGGTCTCGGCTCGATCAAACCGGCGCGAACCCACGGCGTGGCCGACGACGACCGTCGTTCCCATGGCCAGGCCCACGAGCGTTACGGTAATGATATAGAGCGTCTGCGCGCCATTGCCCACGGCGGTGATGCCGGCAGCGCCGCTAAACTGCCCCATCATGTACAGGTCGGCCATGCCGTAGAGCATCTGCAAAAAGTACGAGAGCATATAAGGCAGGGCAAAGACCGCGATGGTCTTAAGGACGTTGCCGCGTGTGAGGTCGTGTTCCATGGGCGGGGCACTTTCTGGCTGGGTTCGTTTACGTACCAGTGTAGTGAAAAACCTACAACGATTGTAGAGTCAAGGTTTGTGTTGAGGACCGGGCGAAAAAGTTGCGTGCGTAGGCATTTCCAATTGAATGTAGGTGTGTTGAACCATGTCGAGTTCGCGCTAGAAAACGCCATTCGCCCTGCGTCGTGTCGTACGCATGTCGACCTATTCTTCCCGTGCGGTACTATATTCCCTAAAGAATAAAGACCAGCGTGAGGGGAGGGCTGCGTGGACGGGCGCGTGCATCATGACGGTTTTGGCCGCAATATCAACTACCTGCGTATTGCCGTTACCGACAAGGGCAATTTCCGCTGCATTTACTGCATGCCTGCCGAAGGCGTGGCGCCCCGCGTGCACGACGAGCTGCTCAGCGCCGAGGAAATCGCCCGCTTTGTGCGCCTGGTTGCGGGGGAGGGCATTCGCCGCGTGCGCCTGACGGGTGGCGAGCCGCTGGTCAGCCGCCGTATCATCCCGCTCATTCGCGACATCCGCGCGATTCCGCAGATCGAGGACATCTCGCTTACCACCAATGGCGCCCTGCTGCCCAAGCTGGCGCCGCAGCTCAAAGACGCCGGGCTTAACCGCGTCAACATTTCACTCGATACGCTCGACCCCGTGCTGTTTGAAGAGATCACCCGCTTGGGCCGGCTCGAGCAGACCATGGCCGGCATCGACGCGGCGCTGGCCTGGGGCTTTGAGCCCGTCAAGGTCAACTGCGTTGTTGTGCGCAGGCTCAACCAAGATGTGGCGGCCCTCGCGCGCCTGACCGTCGACCGTCCCATTCACCTGCGCTTCATCGAATACATGCCCATCGGCGACGAGCGTACGAGCTCGCATTGCGCCGTGGACCCTCATGCGCCCACGCTCAATCCAGCGCTGTGGGATGCGAGCGACACCGTGCCGAGCGACGAGCTACGGGTGCGCGTCAATGCCGGGGCCGCCACGGTGGGCCTGGGCGAGCTCGAACTGCTCGACATCACCGACGCTCCTGCCGGCACGGCTCCCGCGCGCTATTGGCGCTTTCCGGGTGCGGCGGGAACGGTCGGCTTTATCAGCGCTATGTCCAACCATTTTGCGCGAGCTGCAGCCGCCTGCGCCTGACGGCCGACGGCAACGTGCGTCCGTGCCTGTTCGGCGATGCCGAGTATTCGGTGCGTGAGGCGCTGCGCCGTGGTGATGATATGCAGGTGCTTTCAATTTGGCGCGATGCCGTGGCCCACAAACCGCAGGAACACGCGATAATTGAGGGCACGCAACGATTTATGTCCCAAATCGGAGGATGATCATATGGCCAAGAGCAGGTACGCCGATGCCACCAAGGCCGCTCGCAGGGCCGCGATGTCTGCCCACAAAGTCACGGCTGCGGCGAATGCTGGCAACGCCGACGCGACCGCACAGCCGTCTGCCGGCGCTGCTGCCGAGCCCGCTCGCGACGCCCGCCGCGACGAGCTAACGCATGTGGATGCCAAGGGCGAGGTTCGTATGGTCGACGTGTCCGACAAGGCCGAGACCCATCGCATCGCCATCGCCGAGGGCACCATCCTCATGCACCCCGAGACGCAGGCCATGGTGCTGCAGGACCGCGCCAAAAAGGGCGACGTGCTTGCCTGCGCACGTGTGGCGGGCATTATGGCCATCAAACGCACGAGCGACATCATCCCCATGTGCCATCCGTTGCTCATTACCAAGAGCAAGTGCGACATTGCGCCCATCGCTCCGGCGGGGACGCCGGCCGAGGACGTGCCCGAGGGCTGGGCGCCGGCGCGCGCAGACGGGCAAGTTGGCTTTCACGTACTGGTTACGGCTGGCGTGACGGGCAAGACGGGTATCGAGATGGAGGCTCTGACCGGCGCGAGTGCCGCGTGCTTAACGATCTATGACATGTGCAAGGCCGTCGATCGTGGCATGGAGATCGTCGACGTTCGCCTGCTGCACAAGGAAGGCGGCCGCTCGGGTGTGTGGGACCGCGCCGAGCGCCAGGCCGCTGCTGTTGAGGCTGTGGGGGCCGCGGGCGACGCACCCGCGAGCGCACCCGTCGCCGTCGCACCCGCAGCTCCCACTCCAGCCGTCCCTGCGATCGCGTTTATCGGCTACCAAAACTCGGGCAAGACCACGCTCGTCGAGAAGGTTATCGCCGAGCTCACCCGCCGCGGCCTGCGCGTGGGCTCGCTCAAGCATCATGGGCATCACGGCTTTGATATCGATGTGCCCGCTAAGGACACCTGGCGCCATCACCAGGCCGGATCCAAGCACGTGGGCCTCATCTGCGCCACGCGCTGGGCGGAGTACGCCGACACACGCGAGGAGGACGAGATGCCCGCGCGCGAGCTGCTGTCGCGCTACAACGATGTCGACGTGGTGATCATTGAGGGCTACAAGACCGAGGGTTTCGACAACATCGTGGTCGCGCGCTCCGGTGTCGACCGTCTGCGTGGCAAGAGCTCGCTCGACCTGGTCGACGGTCACACGCTGGCCCTTGCCTGCAACGAAGCCCTGGCGCGTCAGGCCTTCGACGCCGGCTTCGCGACCCGAACCATCAACATCAATGACGCCCGAGCCATCTGCGATCTCATCCAAGACCACCTTTAAGGCTTGACGCTGCGCCGGCCCCAAGCACCCCATCTCGCCCCTCAAGCCGTCGCTCGCGTACCAAAGTACGCGTCGCTCCTCTTTCGGGGCGACCTGGGGCACTTGGAACCGGCTCGCTGCGCTGCCATAACATGCCAAAAAGGGACAGGCATCTTTGTGGTGGTTTTTGCAAAAAAGCTTTGACTTAAAGTTAGCTCAAGGTGTCATAATCGCTGACAAACGATTGCGATCACGGAGGCCTCATGTCAAAACTGTACTTTATGCGTCACGGTCAAACGCTCTTTAACTTGCTTCGTCGCAAGCAGGGCTGGTGTGACTCGCCGCTCACCGAGCTGGGAATCGAGCAGGCTAAAACTGTCGGTGCGACCCTGCGAGGGCGTGGCCTTACGTTTGACCATGCGTACAGTTCGACGTCCGAGCGTGCGTGCGACACGCTTGAGCTTGCGTTCCCCGGTCAGCCTTACGAGCGCGTCAAGGGCCTTAAGGAGTGGAACTTTGGCAAATTTGAGGGCGCGAGCGAGGATTTGAATCCGCGCCTGCCGTACGGCGATTTTTACAAGCAGTATGACGGCGAGGGCGAAGTCGAGTTTCGCGAGCGTATGATGGCGACGATCACCGAGTTCATGCAGCGCCCTGGACATGAGAGCGTGTTGTGCGTGAGCCATGGCGCCGCAGCGGCTCAGGTCATGCGCGGCGTGGGCGTGGAGCCGCTCAAGATGAAGCACCGCATTGGCAACTGCTGTGTGCTCGAACTCGACTTTGATGCTACTACCGGCACATTTGCTCTTGCAGATTTGTACAACCCCTACGGCACCCCGCGCGAGTAACATCGGGGCATCAGCCAAAACCACCACAAAGGGGCCAGGCACCTTTGTGGTGGTTTTGCCGTTTACAGGCGATTTCCTACCGTTCAGCGGACTTTCGCACCAATGGGGCTTACGCTGCATGCAAGTTTCATCCTACAATCGCCCACGTGCTCACAAGTTTGTTACTCCTCGGGAGGCATCACTTGCGCATAATAGAAGACGAGGAATATCGCCCCGTCGTCTAGCGCCGATGTCCGAGGAGTTTTTTCATGCTCATTTTAAAGAAGATCAACAATAACGTTGCTCTCGCCGCCAGCGATGACGGCCGAGAGGTTGTTGTCTTTGGCAAGGGCATCGGTTTTCACGAGATGCCCTACGAGCTTGCCGATGAGTCGCTCATCCAGCGCAAATTCTATAACGTTCCCGAGAGCCTGCAGGATATGGTCGGCACACTTCCCGACGACGTTCTGCTCGCGGCAAGCGACATTGCCTGCTTCGCATCCCAGCAGCTTGGTTGCAAGCTGTCCGGTGGCCTGCCCTTTATCCTGGCAGATCACCTGCAGTTTGCCGTTCAGCGCGACGACGACCAGATCAGCGCTCCCAACCCGCTCGAGCATGAGGTGGCTTTCATCTACCCGCGTGAGCTCGAAATCGGTCAGGCCGCGCTCGCCATCGTGCAAAAGCACACCGGCGCCAAGCTGGGTCAGAACGAGGCCACGAGCATCGCGCTCCACATCGTTAACGCCGAGGTCGACGGCATGGGCCGCGCCAAGGACATGGACTTCATCATGAAGAGCACCCGCGTGCTTGACGAGGTAACCCATTCCGTGGAAAAGCAGCTCGGCTGCTCGCTCGACACGGCGTCGTACTGCTACATTCGCTTTCTTGCGCACCTGCGCTTTTTGGTTCGCCGCCTTGTTAAGGGCAGCTGCACGCAGACCGAGAACTCCTCACTGTTTATGCAGGCCGCCCGCGATTTTCCCGAGGCCTACCAGTGTGCGTACGCCATCAACCGCGTGTTCGAGAAAGAGTTCAAGCAGAGCTGCTCGGACGAGGAGCTCTTGTATCTGATGATGCATATCAACCGTCTGCGATCGGCTTCGCAGACCGAGTGAGTAAAGCCGCCAGCCCGGCGGCAATCGCAACAATTCTTTTTGGTTTCTAACTGCGGGCAAGGTACCGGCTCGCGGTAGGGGATATTTTTGTCGAAATTTGGAAAAGAGAGGACAGATCATGGCAGGTAAATACGACGATCTTGCTGCCCAGATCGTAGAGCTGGTTGGCGGCAAGTCCAACGTCAAATGCGTCGCACACTGCATTACCCGTGTTCGTTTTAAGCTCAAGGACGAGTCGAAGGCCAATGACGAGGCAATCTCCGAGCTGCCCAACGTCATCAAGGTCATGCACGCCAACGGCCAGTACCAGGTTGTTGTGGGCAACATCGTCGAGGACGTCTACGACGCCGTTCTCAAGGCCGGCGGTTTTAGCGACGGCGGCGCCGTCGACGCCGATGACGACGATGCCGCTCCCAAGGGCGTTACCGATGTGATCATCGACCTCATCTCGGGCATCTTCGCCCCCATGCTCGGCACCTTCGCCGCTGCCGGTATCATGAAGGGCCTGCTGGCGCTCGCTACCTTCCTGGTCCCGAGCTTTGCCAACGACGGCGCCTACACGCTGCTCTACACCGTCGCTGACGGCATGTTCTACTTCCTGCCCGTGGTGCTTGGCTTTACCGCGGCCAAGAAGTTCAAGATGAGCGAGTTCAACGGCATGGCCATCGCCTTTGCCCTGGTGTATCCCACCATGGTTGCCCTGACCTCGGGCGAGGTTGTCGGCTCCGTCGAGCTCGGCTTTGCTGGCACCTTCTCTTGGTACACCACGTTCCTGGGCCTGCCGCTCATCATGCCTGCCTCGGGTTACACCAGCTCCGTTATCCCCATCCTGCTCATGGTCTGGTTTGGCTCCACCCTCGAGCACTGGGTTAAGAAGTGGATGCCCGCTTCTATGAAGATGTTCTTCACCCCGCTGATCGTCGTCACCGTTACCGTCACCCTTGGCTATCTGGTCATTGGCCCCATCGCCACGCTCATCACCAACCTGCTTGGTGAGTTCTTCGCGCTGCTGTTTGGCCTGCCCATGATCGGCTCCCTCCTGGGCTGCACCCTCGTCGGTGCCTTCTGGATGTGCCTGGTCATCTTTGGCTTCCACTGGTCGCTCGTGCCCATCGCGCTGGTCAACCTGTCCACTCTGGGCCACGACTACATCCTGGGCTCCGTTATCGCCCACTCCTTCTCGCTGGGCGCCGTGCTCTTCGCCATGTATCTCAAGAACAAGGACGAGAAGTTCCGCGGTATCGCGCTGCCGGCCATGATCTCCGCCTTCTTCTTTGGTGTCACCGAGCCCGCTATCTACGGTGTCGCCCTGCCCGATAAGAAGGCCTTCATCAACGCCAGCATCGGTTCTGCTGTGGGCGGCCTCATCATTGGTCTCTCCGGCGCCGTGGTGTACATGTCCGGTGGTCTGGGCGTCTTCAACTGGCTGTCCTTCATCGACCCCTCCGGTGTTAACGGCATCAACCACATGATCTGGGCTATCGTTGCCTCTTTCGTGGGTGCCGCCGTGGGCTTTGCGATCGAGTTTGCCACCTACAAGCCCGAGGCTGCCAAGTAGCCCAAACGACAAAGACTCGGTACCAAGCCGGCGGGGGGGGGAGCGCCCCGCCGGTTTTTTTCAAAGGGGCTAGATGCCATGCGCTCGTCCGAGCGACTGCCCAAAATCAAAACCATGCCGGATTACGGGGCTGAAACGGTGAGTGCTGACCATACCCCGTTTTTCCGTAAACTGACAAGCCTCCTACCTGCGGTTTTGTCCTTGCCGTTTCTGGCATGCTCAAGGGGCACTGGTTCTGCCCCGTAAACCGGCATGGTTTTGAACCTGCCAATAAGGGACAGGTTTATTTTGGTCGGTTTTATCTGGGCAAACGTCGTCTCCGTCAGCTCCGTCCGCATATCTTAAGCCGGCATAGTTTCGATGGGTCGGTCCGTGCGCGTCCCGCAACATGCCTCGCCACGAAACCGGCCTATCTACTACGTTTAAGTGGTAGGGGCCAACCACACGGTGGTTTTTCGAAAACCGCCAAGCCGTCTACCTGCGGTTTTATTTTTGACAATTGAGGCGTGGTCGGGGGTTCACGACTAAACGTAGTAGATGGGCCGGTTTCGTGGCGGCCGACTCAACGCGAACTCCGATCGGGAC
>NZ_QRMC01000002.1:98583-141616 GCF_003472525.1 Collinsella sp. AM10-26 | reverse complement strand
GACGCCGCTTCGGCGTCCACGCAACATCCCAACACGTACGAAAGGAGCCAACATGGCTTTTCCCGATGGATTTCTGTGGGGCGGTGCCACTGCCGCCAATCAGTGCGAAGGCGGATACAACGAGGACGGCAAGGGCCTCGGCGTTCCCGACATCATGACCGGCGGCACGGTCTCCGAGCCGCGCCACATTACCGACGGCATTCTGCCCCAGTACCACTATCCCAGCCACGAGGCCGTGGACATGTACCATCACTATCTCGACGACATCAAGCTTTTTGGCGAGATGGGCTTTAAGTGCTACCGCATGTCCATCAACTGGAGCCGTATCTTCCCCAACGGCGACGAGGCCGAGCCCAACCAGGCCGGCATCGAGTTCTACCGCCGTGTGTTCCAGGCCTGTCAGGAGCAGGGCATCGAGCCCATGGTCACCCTTAGCCACTATGAGCTGCCTTATGGTCTGTCCAAAAACTACGGAGGCTGGAAGAACCCCAAGCTCATCGATTTCTACCTCAACTACGCCCGCACCGTCATGACCGAGTACAAGGGCCTGGTGCGCTACTGGCTCACCTTTAACGAAATCAATTGCCTGCTCATGGGCGGCTTTGGCGGCGTGATGGGCGGCGGCATGGTGCCCGAGGCAACCGACACGCCCATGGCTTTTGGCGACTGCGACTGGGACGACCCGCAGGCGCGCTTCGATGCCCTGCACCATCAGTTCCTGGCGAGCGCCAAGTGCGTCACCATGGGCCATCAGATCGATCCCCAGAACAAGATCGGCTGCATGATCGCCGGCAACGCCTGCTACCCGCACACGTGCAATCCGGCAGACGTTCTGGCCGCACAAAAGCAGCAGCGCGAGATGAACTTCTACTGCGGCGACGTGCAGGTGCGCGGTGCGTATCCCTCGTGGGCGCCCAGCGTGTGGCGCCGCGAAGGCGTGCACGTGGAGGTTTCGCCCGAGGACGCCGCCACGCTGGCCGCCGGCAAGGTCGACTTCTACAGCTTTAGCTACTACATGAGCGCCACGGCCACGGCTGACCCGGTGCTGCTGGAGCAGGGCAACATCTTTGGTGGCGCCGGCAACGAGTACCTCAAGAAGAGCGATTGGGGTTGGGCGATCGACCCCGAGGGCCTGCGTTACTACCTGGAGGAGGTCTACGACCGCTACCAGGTGCCGCTGATGATCGTCGAGAACGGCCTGGGCGCGGTGGACGAGGTCGAGGCGGACGGTGCGATTCACGACGGCTACCGCATCGATTACCTGCGCGAGCATATCAAGCAGATGGAGATTGCCATCGAGGACGGCGTGGACCTGATGGGCTACACCATGTGGGGCTGCATCGATTTGGTGAGCGCCTCGACCGGCGAGATGAAGAAGCGCTACGGCTTCATCTACGTCGACAAGGACAACGACGGCAACGGCACGCTCGCCCGCAGCCGCAAGGACAGCTTCTTCTGGTACAAGAAGGTCATCGCCACCAACGGCGCCGACCTGGCCTAGCCAAGTCTCAACCAGCGTAAACGTCGCAACCACCACAAAGGGGCCAGGCACCTTTGTGGTGGTTTTTGCTTTGGTAGATGTGTGGGACATGCCTTACAATCTACCAAGTAGTTCATGACGGGCGAAAAACGGAGAGAAGGGTCCTGATGCGTCCTTAATGTTTCATGCGGATAGATTGATTTGACAGACGGTGGCGAATGCCCACCGCCCGTATTCGTATGAAACAAGGAGTCTCCATGCTCGCATCTCTTTTCTCAAAGCCTCAATCATCGCTGTCCGTGCAGGCCAAGCGGCTGGTGGCGATGCGCTTTCTCATCTACACCGGGTTTCAGACCAGTTATTTTATCGGCGTCATCGGAACGCTCACCTATGCAGACGATGCCTCAGTCGTGGCGACATCGCTGGCCGTTCTGTTTATGAACGTTTTCGTGATCCTGGGATCCTTTGCGGGTGGCGCTGCGCTCGACGCCTGGGGTCCGCGCCGCCATTTCTTGCTGAGCATCATCGGCGCTCTTGCAACTGGCACGGCAATCATCGCCTTTGGTAGCGCGACCGGCGTCGTCCTGCTCGGCGCGGTGTTTCTGGGCTTTGTGATGGGATTCGCCCAGCCCATCGCCACGTCCTATCCGGCCTACCTCACCGACGATCCTGTCGAGCTCAAAGACATCAACTCCGCCATCGCCATGTTTTCAAACGTGAGTATCATCGTTGGCCCCACGCTGGGTGGCTTTGTCGCGGCTGCTGCGTCGTCGCGCGCGGTGTTTGTTCTCATGATGCTCTTTACCGTGCTGGCGCTCATCGCCGGTTGGGGCTTTAGGCCGCAGACCAGCCATGTCGCCGGGGATGCGGATGCCGATTCGGCGGAGGAAGGGGAGCGTGCGGGACAAAGCTCCAACCCCAGCACATCCACCCGCGCCACCTTCGCAGCCAGCATCAAGACAGTCTTCACCAACAGTGTCCTCGCGCTACTTTTCTGCATCATTTTTCTTTCGAACTTTGGCTACGGAGCCTTCGATCCGCTCGAGTCGTTTTTCTATCGCGATGTCCTACGCGTCGGCGTTGAGTGGATGGGCTGGCTCTCGTCGGCCTCGGGCGTGGGCGCGGTACTGGGTGCCGTGCTCGCGCTCCGCTTGCCGCCGCACTTGGTCAACCTAAAAACGCTGCTCGTGGCACTTATGTCCGTGGGCCTGGGAAGCCTGCTCTATGTGGGGACGCCGTACGTGGGCGTGGCCCTCGTCGGCCAGATCGCCCTGGGCATAGCTTGGGGTGTCGTCAACCCGCTCCACAACACCATCGTGCAAACGACGGCACCGCTCGAGCAGCTCGGTCGCGTGAACTCGGTCATGGGCTTTGGCAATATGTTTGCCGGCGTGGCCCCGCTGGCGATTGCCCCGTGGCTGGCGGCGACATTTGGCGTGCAGCAGACACTCGTAGGGGCGGGCCTGGTCGTGACGGCTGTCCCTGCGGCGTTGCTGCTGTTTGGGCGCCGGCATTTTGATCGTGCCGCAAGGCAGTAAAGACCATCACAACATTCGATGAAAATCGCGATTTTGCCGAAAAACATCGAATGTTGTGATGGTTTGCGCCCCGGGCCAGGCCACCCTGCGGATCCTGCCACCACAAAGGGGCCAGACGCCTTTGTGGTGGTTTTTGCTTTGACGGGCCGCGCCTGCGCCTTGGTATACCATGTACGCCACTTACGAATACATCAAGCACCGCCGCGTTACCCAGAAAGGTCCCCATGGACGCCACCTTCAGCAACATCAAAGCCGTACTCTGCGATCTTGACGGCACGCTGCTTACGAGCGAGCACACGGTGTCCCCGCGCACCGTGGCGGCCATCCGCGCCCTGCGCGAGTGCGGCGTGCTGTTTGGCCTGTGCACCGGGCGCGACGCCCAGGCGACCGAGGCCATGTTTGAGCTCTGGGGCATCGACGGCCTAGTAGACGTGCTGGTGGGCTGTGGCGGCGCCGAGGTCATCGACCGTGCGCACGGCATCAACGAGCTGAGCTACCCGCTGCCGGGCGAGACCATCGCGCGCATCTGCGAGCACATGGCAGACCTGCCGGCAACGCCCGTTTGTCCTCGGAACGGCGTGCTCTATGTGCCCGAGAGCAATGCGTGCGTCGAGCACCTGTCGCGTGTCGACGGCGTGCCCTACAAGGTGGTCGACTTTGCCGAGTTCCTGCGCGATCCGCAGGCCAAGGTGATGTTCACCATGGCGCCCGAGGCGATGCCGCAGGTGATCGAGCGGGCGTCGACACTCGCCGACGACACCGTTAAGGCGGCTGCTCTGCAAACCACGCAGCGACTCTACGAGTTTATGGATCCCCGCGTGTCCAAGACGCGCGGCCTTGTGCGCGTGGCGGAGCTCAACGGCATGGAGCTGCAGAATATCTGCGTGTTTGGCGATGCCGATAACGATACCTGCATGGTGGCCGACGCCGGCGTGGGCGTGGCTATGGCAAACGGCAGCGACGCCACCCGTGCCGCCGCGGACTTTGTAACCGCGAGCAACGACGAGGACGGCATCGCAATTTTTGTCCAGGAACATCTGCTGTAGCACCGGGGAAGAGCCACCACAAAGGGGACAGGCGCCTTTGTGGTGGCGGGCTCCAACCGTCCCAACATCCGATGGAAATCGCGATTTTGCCGAAAAGCGTCGAATGTTGGGACGGTTTTTTGCAGCGGGCGCGACGGTTCCTGCCGTGGCCGATGCACTTTTGCTGCAGAGGCGCCGCCCTCGTTACGTTTTCGCTGCATTTGGGTAAAGCGCCTGCTCCAAGTCGGCGTTGCCCTGTATACTAGAGCGGTTTAACTGTTATGCGGAAGGGAGCGCCTATGGCACTCAGCGAGAAAGACGTGCGCGGCATTGCCGAGTACGCAAAGATCGCACTGGCCGATGACGAGCTCACCCAGATGACGTCCTACCTGAACGATGCCGTCCAGATGCTCGAGCCCGTCTTGCAATATGACTTGCCCGACGTGGAGCCCACGTTCCATCCCATCGGAAGCCTGTCCAACGTGATGGGCGACGACCTGCGCGAGCCCGAGCGCGACCTGCCGCTCGACGTCGCGCTCGAAAACGCCGGCAGCGTGCGCGACCGCTACTTCCGCGTGCCGTCCATTTTGGGAGAGGGGGAGAGCGAGTAATGAAGCTCAATCTCGATCGATTCACGGCCGCGCAGCTAGCCGAGCACGTTGCCGCCGGCGATTTCTCTGCCACCGAGATCGCGCAGGCCTCGCTCGAGGCCATCGAGGCGCGCGAGGGTGGGGTCCAGGCATTTCTGCAGGTGGCGCCCGAGCTCGCGCTCGAGGCTGCCGCCAAAATTGACGCCCGCCGCGCCGCCGGTGAGGCTCTGCCCCCGCTTGCGGGCGTGCCGCTGGCCATCAAGGACAACATGAATCTCGTGGGTACGCGCACCACCTGCGCTTCCCGTATGCTCGAGGACTACCAGAGCGTCTACACCGCCACCTGCGTTCAGCGCATGCTCGACGCCGGCTGCCTGCCCATGGGCAAGGTCAACATGGACGAGTTTGCTTTTGGCAGCTCTACCGAGAGCTCGGCGTTCCACCGCACCAACAACCCCTGGGATACCGAGCGCGTGCCCGGCGGCTCCTCGGGCGGCTCCGCTGCCGCCGTTGCTGCCGGCGAGGTTGCGCTCTCGCTGGGCTCGGACACTGGCGGCTCGATTCGCCAGCCGGCGAGCCTGTGCGGCGTGGTGGGCTTTAAGCCCACGTATGGCGCCGTGAGCCGATACGGCGTGGTTGCCTTTGGCTCGTCGCTCGACCAGGTGGGACCCTTTGGCCGCACGGTCGAGGATGTCGCGCTGGCCATGAATGCGCTTACCGGTGCGGGTCACGATCCGTACGACTGCACCAGCCAGGATTGTGCCGTCGACTTTACCGAGCATCTCAACGACAGCATCGAGGGCAAGCGCGTGGGTATCATCCCCGCGTTTATGGAGGCCGAGGGCCTGACGCCCGAGGTCAAGGCCGCTGTTGAGCGTGCCGCCCAGGAGCTGCAGAACCAGGGCGCCGAGCTCGTGGAGGTCGACCTGCCGCACCTGGACGCTGCCATCGCCGCCTACTACGTCATCGGCCCGGCCGAGGCGTTCTCAAACCTTGCCCGTTTTGACGGCATTCGCTATGGCTACCAGGAGGAAGGCTGCGCCAACCTGTCCGACCAGAGCTCGCTCAGCCGCGCCCACGGCTTTGGCGCCGAGGCCAAGCGCCGCCAGATGCTCGGCGCCTACCTGCTGAGCTCGGGCGTGTACGACAAGTACTATTACGCCGCGCAGAAGGCCCGCACGCTCATCACGCAGGACTACGACGCCGCGTATGCCAAGGTGGACACCATCCTTATGCCCGCCTCGCCGCGTACGGCCTTTAAGTTTGGCGAGATCAGCGACCCCACGCAGATGTACCTCTCCGACCTGTACACCATCTCGCTCAACATTTGCGGCAACGGCGGTATCTCGGTACCGCTGGGCCTGGGCGAGGATACTCAGCTGCCCGTTTCTGCCCAGCTGGTGGGTCCGGCGTTTAAGGACCGTCAGCTGCTCACGTTTGCCCGCGCCTTGGAGCGCGGCTTTGCCGATGCCGCCACGGGTGCGCCCGCGCTTTCCGTCGCGCCCGATTTTGCCGGGAAGGGAGGCGAGCTGTAATGAAGGAGCTTTCCGAGGTCCTGCAGGATTGGGAGGCCGTGATCGGCCTGGAGATCCATACCGAGCTCACCGCACTCGATACCAAGATGTTCTGCAACTGCAAGCTCAGCCACGATGACGAGCCCAACGCCAACGTGTGCCCGGTGTGCCTGGGCCTGCCCGGCGCCCTGCCGGTACCCAACAAGCGCGCCATCGAGAGCATCGTCAAGGCCGGTCTCGCGACCAACTGCGAGATCCAGCGCCACTCGATGTTCTACCGCAAGCACTATTTCTATCCCGATATGGCCAAGAACTTCCAGACCACGCAGGGTCCGGTCGCCTTTGCCATGTACGGTCATCTGGATCTGGACGTGACCGGTCGCGGTGCCGCCGAGCGCCCCGACTGCGCGTTTGGCGAGGCCGAGGCCCAGAGCCTGGCGAGCGCTTCGGCCAATGCCGAGGGCCTGTCCACGTCCATGTCCTCCACGATGCGCGAGGGCAATCAGCGCGCCGGCCACCTAGCCAGCTACGATGCCTCCAACATGCAGATGCCCGAGCGTCGCGAGGACGGTTCTTACACCGTGCCCATCCGCATCCTGCGCATCCACATGGAGGAGGACGCCGCCAAGATGGTGCACGTGGGCGGTGCCGAGGGCCGCATTACCGCCGCGGCCGAGTCGCTCGTCGACTACAACCGCTGCGGCACGCCTTTGATTGAGCTCGTGACCGAGCCCGATCTGCGCACGCCCGAGGAGGCGCGTCTGTTTATGGAAAAGCTCCGTCGCATCTTTGTGACGCTGGGTATTTCCGACTGCTCCATGGAGAAGGGCTCCATGCGCTGCGACGGCAACGTGAGCCTGCGTCGCCGCGGCGAGACCAAGCTGGGCACCAAGACCGAGCTCAAGAACCTCAACTCGTTTAAGAGCCTGCACGACGGCCTTGCCTACGAGATCTGCCGTCAGGCCGAGGTGCTCGAGGAGGGCGGCATCATCTACCAGGAGACCCGCCACTGGGAGCCCAGCCGCAAGCGCACCGTGGTCATGCGCGTCAAGGAGACGGCCGACGACTATCGTCTGTTCCCCGACCCCGACTTGGCGCCGTTCGATCTGGATGACGAGTTCATCGACCGCTGCCGCGGCGAGATTCCCGAGCTGCCCGATGCCAAGCGCGCCCGCTTTGAGGCCGATTTTGGCATTAAGGCCGCCGACGCCGAGCAGATCGCCGGCGACCCGGAGTTTGCCGAGTTCTTTGAGGCCGCTGCTGCCGGCATGGCTGGCAAGGAGGCCCAGACGGTCGCGAACCTGCTGGTCAACGAGATGATCGCCTACCTTAAGGACGCGGGTACCTCGCTGGCTGAGTCTGGCATCGCGCCGGCTCAGGTGGCGGCTCTTGCCAAGCTGCTGGCGACCGATGCCATCAGCTCCAACCAGGCGCACGAGGTCTTTGAGGCCATGGCCCAGACCGGCGACGACCCCAACAAGATCGTCGACGAGCGCGGTATGCGTCAGGTGAGCGATGCCGGCACGCTGCAGCCGATTGTGGACGAGGTGCTGGCAAACTGTGCCGAGCAGGCGCAGCAGTACCGCGACGGCAACCAGAAGGTCATTGGCTTTTTGGTGGGCCAGTGCATGAAAGCGAGCCGCGGCAAGGGCAACCCGAAGCTCTTCAACGAGTTGCTGAGAAAGGCGCTCTCGTAAGCGGGAACCGAGGGGCCGGGCGCCGCAGGGCCTTGCCTCTCAATTTCGGACAGTCCTGACTCACGACGGAGGCGCCACTGGCGCCTCCTGTTCGTGCGGAACTCATTGAGAGGCAAGGCCCTGCGCCCGGCCCCTCGGTTCCGTGACGACTCGGCCGTTCGGGTCAGGTGGGCTGAATGGAATTTGGACCCCAAGATTTCCAAAAGTTAACCTTTGTTTACCTTAATAGTTGGATAAACTAAACTATTTTCTAAAAGTGTGCTCAAGCAAACTTGTTTACTCGGGTGCTGAGGCACCGTGCCGCGTCCAATGCGGCAAAAGGGAGAAGCAACATGAAGAGGTCGACGTTCAATACCCTGCTTGTCGGTGGCGGTTTTCTGCTTGGCACGGCCGGCATCAAGCTGCTCACCAGCGCCCCGGTCAAGAACGCCTGCGTGCAGGGTATCGCGTGCGGCATGCGCATCAAGAACGCCTACCAGGACATGGTCGAGCAGGCCAAGGCTAATGTCGACGACATGGTTGCCGAGGCGGCCTAAATCACCCAGAGCGAGGCCGCTGCTGACGAGGCAGCCGAGTAACGCTCCCAGGCACAAACTATGAGATTCTCGATTATGAGCGAGATCCCCGGCAGGACCCGTCTTCAATTGGCGGGTCCTGTGCCAGAGAGTGATCTCGATGCACTTCTTAAGCTTAGCGGCGATATCGACGGCGTGCACAAGGTGCGCGTTTATGGCCGTATTGGCCAGATGGCGCTCGAATATGACGAGCGGTGTCGTGCGGGCGTGCTCGACGCCTTGGGTGCGCTCGATGCCCAGGCCATTGCCGACGCAAAGACGGGTTACGTGATGCAGCTTGAGCCACGCAAGCACAAGCTCGTCATGGATCTTGCCACACTTATCGGGGCCCACTACGCGCGCCGCTGGTTCTTGCCGACGCCTCTGCGTGCGGTGTTTGTCGTGGCCGGTTACATGACCTTTTTGCGCGCCGCCCTCCGTGAGCTCGCGCAGCCGCGCCTGGCTTGCGTGCTGACGACCGACGGCTGGAGCGAGGATGAGGTCCTGCGCCTTTCTGCCTGCCTGGAGGAGCATTTCCCCCACCTGGCAGCGCGCGCAGTCGTCAACGCTGCTCGCGAGCGTGGGCTCGAGCGCCGCGAGCGCCATGCCGCCGTTGAGTACATCGTGGCGCACGGCATCGCTTCGTCCATCGAAGGGCGTCGCGCCATCATCGGTTCCGCGCACTTTGTGTTTGAGGACGAGAGTGCGCAGCTCGATTCCGACATTAAGGGGCAAATCGAGTCCCAGATGCAGGGCCTGTCGCCGCTGTATCTGGCGGTCGACGGCAAGGTTGTCGGCGTGCTCGGCATCGAGGATCCGCTCAAGCCCGGGGCCCGTGAGGCCATCGCCGACCTGCATGCGCTGGGCGTCAAACATGTCGTTATGCTTACGGGCGACTCCGAGCGCACGGCCGAGCGCATTGCGCGCGAGGCGGGTGTCGGCGAGTTTAAGGCCGAGCTGCTGCCCGAGGACAAGTACGCCTATGTGGAGCGGATTAAGCGCGAGGGGCGCCACGTTGCCATGGTGGGCGACGGCGTCAACGACTCACCGGCGCTGGGCCTGGCCGATGTGGGTCTGGCCATGGGCGGTGGAAGCGACATTGCCAAGGAGGTCGCCGACATCATCCTGGCCGACACGGATCTCGCCGCACTCGTGCGCCTGCGCCGCATGAGCCAGGGCCTCATTGATCGTCTGACGAGTTCCTATTCTAAGGTGATGCTCACCAACTCGGCGCTGTTGGCATTGGGTATTATCGGCATGATCACTCCGCAGACGTCGTCACTGCTGCACAACGGCTCAACGATCGCCTACAGCGTGGGCAACGCAAAGGCGTACCTGCGTTAGCGTTTTCGATTGAGTATATGGCCTGCACCCTGGCGGCATCGCAGCCGCCAGGGTGCAGGCCTTCTTTTGTTTGACGAGATGTTAGCTCAAATATATGATCGTGCTAGCACTGCTAGTAAATGCTGAAGGTGAGGTTGAGATGGCTACCGTTGGCAGCATGGCGCAGGTGAATGTTCGCGTAGATCGCTCGGTTAAAGAGCGCGCCGAGGAAGCGCTGCAGCTTTCGGGCAGGTCACTGCCTGAGCTCATCAAAAAGGTGGTGGCCAAGGTCGCGCAGGGTGGCGGGCAGTGCGAGGAAGTGCTTGCGGCCGTCGACGACCGGCGGCAGACCGTCGCGCCCGATACTCCGTTCGCCGCATCATGGGCGGCGGCGGATCAGCTTTACGCGGACCTGGGCATCGCTACGTCGCACGTATCCGACGATCGCGATTGGGACACAATCTATTCGGAAGCCATGGACGAGCACTATCGCCAAAAGGGGATGATCCTGTGAGCGGGGCTTTCCTCAAAATAATGGTGGATGCCAACGTATGGGTTGATTCGTTTTGCGTCGACCATGCCGAGTCGCTTGCCGCGCGTGCGTTTATTGGGCGGGCGACGGAGACGGGGGCGTTGCTGTTCTTTCCGGTGCATATCGCTAAGGACGTGCTGTACGTTGTCCAACACGAGCTGAAGCGCAGGGTTATTGCTAAAAAAGGCTCGGTCGACGAAGCATCGGCACGAGCGATAGGCGATGCTACGTTGGCGTTTGTTCGGAATATGACCGAAAACGCCACGGCCGTGGGTGCAGATGCGTCGGACCTTTGGCTGGCCGACAAATATCTGACGCTCCATCGCGATTACGAGGACAACTTGGTGCTCGCCGCATGCAAGCGCGCGCAGGTCGATTACTTGGTGACAAACGATCGAAAGCTGCTCGAACATGCCGATCTTGCAGCAAAGACCCCGCGCCAAATGATGCCAATTCTGGCTTTGGCCGAACGTGGCGGGCGGTTGTCCCGTTAACGTAAATCTATATGTGCGACCCCTGGAGCTCCGACACCCAAGGGGTGCACGCTTTTTTTCTATGGACCGCCTTATTCTTTAAATGCGCCGTCCCCTCTAGATGCCTTCTCAGTCCTGTCGACTCAATTTTTTGGGTCAGATGGCCGGAATCTGTTTCGGAGATGTGCTTTGCTGGGAGAGCCTCCGATGGATTGATGGGGCCAAGTGCTTCTGACCAAAGCGTTTATCTCGGCAATTTCCAGGGACAGTTTACTTCTATCCTTTCGCCGGCTGGCTCCCAAATAACAAAGTTAAAGTGCTTGCGTACGGGTACATTAAGCGATACCTTAAAAGAAACATTTGGAGGTTCATGATGCTATCAAGATTCGGAACCATATTTGGCAATAAGCGTCTTAGAGATGCTTAGTTGCTGGAGCTGAATTTATTTTAGGAGCGAGCATTATGAACAAGCGCCTATCTTAACCTGTTGCATTACTACTGTTAGTGGCTGCCCTATCGCTGTTTACGCCCTCAATAGGGTTTGCGGATGATTTCCTGACTAATGACAATAGCGAATATCCAGTGAGTGTTTCATTTCAACTGAAAGATCGTGCGAGTCAGGAATATACCGTTATTTTGCCGGATGGAACTGAAGGCAAAATTGGAATTGAATATATTCCGACTATTGAGCCGTGTAACGCGTGGGATTCTTATTATCAAAACGCCTCTGGCACATGGAGGGTTTACTATAACTCGGTGATATTTCAGGAGTTCTACATTAAAATCGGCAATCATAAGATAACGAGTGCATGGGGTTCGAATTATTCTGTTCCCCTGGGAACGGCATCTGATTCCTTTACCTGGAATAGTACACGAGCGCTACAGCGCGTGAATGTGTCTATACCAGGCTTGTATTCTGGAAATGTGTTCTTGGGCGCAGAAATGCAGGGAACGACTCTGCACACCTATGCATACATAGGGCGGTGGTTTTGTGCGCGGTCCCGAAATCGTCTTACTTGCGATACTAATTGCGCTTATCGTGCTCGCATTTAGGCTGGTACGTTGGATAGTGCGAAAAGCAAAGCGTTAATTAGCCTGGACAGGTATCATTTTTATTCGAAGAGCAAGCTGGATACTCTCAAATCTCTCGTGTGATTATGTGCTGTGTCTGGCTTGCTCTTCAGTTATGGCTCGAAATGAGAACTAAGTCTTAAAGCCGCGTTTTTATGGCGGCAGCTTCGGCGAGTTTGTCTACTGCTATGGCATCGGATTTATTGAGGGCAGCGAGGCTGCGGTAGAGCCATTCGTTGACCTGGGTGTTCTTGACACCAGCGGTTTTGGTGAGGTTGGCTATAGCGCTGATTTCGGCAAAGAGTTCGGCCTTTACACCTGTGAGCTCACCAAGCTCGATGTCGTGATGTGCGGTGACGCCGCGGTTTTCGCTTACGTGGTCGATGAAGCCGCGGACGGTTTCAACGTGCTCGGCGAGTGTGGCCTCATCGGCGCCGTCGGTGAGCGCGTTGAGGGCGCCCGTGACCACGAGGGCGGGATGTCCGCAGGGGACAAAGCCCTCGATGACATCCATAGCTTCGGTAATGGTTGAGCCCAGGCCCACGAGGGCATTGACGAGTTGCTGCTTGGTATCCATAACGGTCCTTTCGACGGGTCAATTTTGTTTGGCGAAAATATACGTTACGCGATCGGTAGCAAAAGTGCGAAGTGCGGCACACATTGTGGTCTTCACAGCTCGTGCATAGAACAGCTGTCTGCCTTTAGAACGTGGTAAGATAGCATTCCACAAGCGGCGCATGTCCCGCGTGTTCTTTGAAAAGTCGACGGCTGTTGGGTGCTTGTGTGCCCGATGCCACCCAGACTTTCCCGACATTCGGGGGCGACTGGTTTCGACACGATAGCTCTGAGAGAGGAAGCAAGCCGAGGTCTCCTTGCCTCGTTAAACAGGGGTACCGTCAAATTGAATTGACAACAACTCTTCTTTTGAGCCTATGGCTCTCGCTGCCTAATTTATAGCGGCGCGTCAACCCGGTGATTTCCCCGACACCGGCGCGACGTCATTTTAGGGGAATGCTCCTGCGCACGTAATCGGTATGGCGCAGGTTAAGACCGAACCGGTTGGGACGGCGCGAGCGTGTCGCTGCGCGCAAGCCGTCCGAGACTAAACCAGCGACTGAGCTTGGAGATGCCAATCAGGGGGCTTTCGTGGACCGGAGTTCGATTCTCCGCGCCTCCACCACAAGTAATAGGCAGGTAGATATTCGTATCTACCTGCCTTTTTATTTCCAGCCCGTACCGCGGAGAATCGAACTCTATGCAGGGCGCGGGCGTAAAGAAAACGCGTGAGCGTTTTTAGCCCGCGGGCGAGGACGCCGGCAGGCGGCCGAAGCCGGTGCGGATTTGCGAAGCAAATACGCGGATTCTCCGCGCAAACTTCCGACTCAAAATGGATGCGATGTTTATCGAATCTCAGCTGGCCTCGCCCAGCATCAACGGATCCCCCCAAACCGCGGAGAATCGAACTCTATGCAGGGCGCGAGCGTTAAGCAAACGCGAAGCGTTTGTAGCGAGCGGGCGAGGACGCCGGCAGGCGGCCGAAGCCGGTGCGGATTTGCGAAGCAAATACGCGGATTCTCCGCGCAATGCCTCGACTAGATATAGACGCGATGCCGATCGCACTGCAGCCTGCCGTGCCCCGCAGCAACGCAGAGTGAGACGCGCTTTCCCAATGGAAGCCCAGGCGGAAAGCGCGTCCCGGAATCCGCGCTCAGACTGGGACGTAGTTTCCGGGTGGCGCTTCAAGCGGAAACTGCGACCCGGAATCGAGCCGTAGAGTGGGACACACTTTCCCAATGGCAGCTCAAGCGGAAAATACATCCCGGAATCCTCATTCGGAATGGGATGCAGTTTCCAAATGAATGGCTAGCGGAAAGTCCATCCCGGAATCGCCCCTCAGAACGGGACGTGCTTTCCGCCAGCCGCCCCGCCCTCCTCAACTCCAAAACCTACACGCCCTCCATCCCAAAACTGGGTAGAAGAAGGCCAAAACGAAACAGCAGGAGGTCAACATGACTGCAGAAGATAAAGCAAAGAACGCCGGCAGGGTCGCGCTCGTCCTGGAGGGCGGTAGTTTTCGCGGGCAGTTTACCGCGGGCGCGCTCGACGTTCTCATGGAGGCCGGCGTCGAGATTCCGGCGGTATATGGCGTATCGGCCGGCGCCCTCAACGGCGTGAACTACAAGTCGCACCAGATCGGCCGTGCTAACCGCATCAACCTGGCTTTCTGCAACGACAACCGCTTCATGGGCGCCGCATCGTTTGCGTCCACGGGCTCCATCGTCGGCTACGACTTTATCTTCAACGATGTCCAGGACCGCCTGGATCCCTTTGACAGCGAGACGTTCGACGCGAGCCCCATCGAGATGTACGCCGTCGCGACGGACATGCTCTTTGGAACCGCCGCGTACCTGTCGGTCAAAAGCGCCGTGCTCGACCTCGACGCCGTGCGCGCATCGACGTCGCTGCCGCTGGTGACGCCGCCGGTCGAGATTGACGGGCACAAATACGTCGACGGTGGCGTAGCCGATTCGGTCCCCATCGAGCACGTGCTGGAGGAGGCAGGCTTCGATCGCGCGGTCGTCATTGTCACGCAGGACCGCTCGTACGAGAAAAAGCCCTACGAGTTTATGCCCGCCGCACGAGCCCGCTATGCCGACTACCCCTATCTGCTGGAGGCTATCGAGACGCGCCACGACCGCTATAACATCCAGCGCATGCATCTGTGGAAGTATGAGCGTGAGGGCCGTGCGCTGGTCGTTGCTCCGCAAAAGCCGGTCGAGGTCGGCCATGTTGAGCACGATCCGGTAAAGCTCCTCGACCTGTATATTCAGGGCCGCCAGGAGGCAAAGCGCTTGCTGGGAGATATCGAGGCGTTTGTCGAGCGCTAGTGTCGCGACGTCATGACCCATGGACGACATGTGCAGAAACTCTGGTCGGAGCCAAAATACCTGTTGACTCGTACGGCGAGCGGGGTAATATGGACGGGTTACTTGCAGAGCCCCGTGAATCTCTGTAACAACACGTACTGTACATGGAGGAGTCTAAGTGATTTCGAAATCGACTCACTACGCCAAGCAGGGCGAGGTCCAGCGCAACTGGGTTCTCGTCGACGCCGATGGTGCTGTCCTGGGCCGTCTTGCCACCCAGATCGCAATGATCCTGCGCGGTAAGAACAAGCCTCAGTTCACGCCCAACAGCGACTGCGGCGACTTCGTTGTCGTCATCAACGCCGATAAGGTCCAGCTTACCGGTAACAAGGCCGACACGAAGACCTATTATCGCCACAGCGGCTACAACGGCGGCCTTAAGGCTGAGAGCTTCCGCCAGGCTATGGAGAAGCACCCGGAGAAGGTCATCGAGCGCGCTGTTCGCGGCATGCTGCCCAAGACCACCCTCGGCCGTGCCCAGATGACCAAGCTTAAGGTCTACGCTGGTGCCGAGCATCCGCACGCTGCCCAGAACCCCACGAAGATTGAGCTGGAGGCTTAAAGATGGCTGAGAACACCGTCGTCTACCAGGGTACCGGCCGTCGTAAGAACGCCGTCGCCCGCGTCCGTCTCGTCCCCGGCACCGGCAAGGTGACCATCAACAAGCGTGACGCCGAGCAGTATTTCGGCCGTCATCAGCTCGTTGAGAACGCTCTTGCTCCCTTCAAGGTGACCGACACTGCCGGTCAGTTCGACGTTATCGCTCTGTGCGATGGCGGCGGCATCTCCGGTCAGTCTGGCGCTCTGCGCCTGGGCATTGCTCGCGCTCTTCTGAACGCTGGCGACTACCGTGCTGATCTCAAGAAGGCCGGTTTCCTTACGCGCGATGCTCGCGTGGTCGAGCGCAAGAAGTACGGCCTCAAGAAGGCCCGCCGCGCTCCCCAGTTCTCCAAGCGCTAAGGTTTTATCTCCTTTCGAGATACAATGTACAAGCGGGGCCTGCCGATTCCTCGGCGGGTCCCGCTTTTCTTTTTCGACTAGGGTGGGCGGTTGCATATCGCCTGCTAGGGAAGGAGCGATCCTATGCCCCAGAACATCTTCGGTACCGACGGCGTCCGTGGCGTCGCCAATGCCGGCCTCTCGTGCGACCTCGCGTTTCGCCTGGGCCGCGCGGCGACCAAGTTCCTTGGTCCGGATATCTGTGTCGGCCGCGACACGCGTCTTTCGGGCACCATGCTCGAGAGCGCTCTGACCGCCGGCATCATGGCCGAGGGCGGCCGTCCGCACTGCTGCGGCGTCATCCCCACGCCGGCCGTGGCCCTGCTCACCGTTCAGAACGAGCTCGACGGCGGCATCGTCATCTCTGCTTCGCATAATCCGCCGGAGTTCAACGGCATCAAGTTTTTTAGCCGCAAGGGCATGAAGCTTCCCGATGCTGTCGAGGAAGAGATCAGCGCCTGGGTCATGTCCGAAGAAGCCATGGCTGCCGACACGCTGCCGACCGGTGCCGGCGTGGGCCACATCATTAAGATGAAGGATGCCCGCAAGGCATACGTCGACCACGCCATCGATACGCTTGATGGCCTGAGGCTCGACGGCCTGGTCGTTGCCGTCGACTGCGGTCACGGTGCTTCCTGCCAGACTACGCCCGCCGCTCTGCAGCGCTTGGGTGCCACGGTCCATGCCATCAACACCGATTACTGCGGCACTGACATTAACGTTGAGTGCGGCTCCACTCACCTCGAGCCCCTGCGCGAGCTCGTACTGCGCACCCATGCTGACATCGGTCTGGCCCACGACGGCGACGCCGACCGCGTACTGTTCGTGGACAGCGAGGGCAATGAGATCGACGGTGACTACATCCTGGCTATCTGCGGTTCTGACCTCGCCGCTCGCGGCAAGCTCGCCAACTCCGAGATCGTCTCGACCGTCATGTGCAACCTTGGCTTCTCCATCGCTATGAAGGAGCAAGGCTTCGAGATGGTTCAGACTGCCGTGGGCGACCGCTACGTTCTGGAGCGCATGCTCGCGGACGGCGCCGTCATCGGCGGCGAACAGTCCGGCCACATCATCTTCCTGGAGCACAACACCACCGGTGACGGCCTGGTGACGGCTCTGCAGCTGCTGGCCGTGCTCAAGCGCACCGGTCGTACCCTCACCGATCTTGCCGGCATCATGAAGAAGTACCCGCAGGTACTCGTTAACGTGCATTCCGACAACAAGGCTGGTCTGGACGATTGCCAGCCCATCTGGGATGCCGTCGCTGCTGCCGAGAAGGAGCTTGACGGCCGCGGCCGCATTCTGGTGCGTCCGAGTGGTACCGAGCCACTGGTCCGCGTGATGGCCGAGGCCGAGACGCACGAGCTGACCCAGCGCGTTGTCGACGACATCGTCGAGGTTGTCAAGCGCGAACTTCCCTAATGGTCAAAAACGGGTGCCAAGTGGTAAACTGTTAAGGTTATTTGATTGATTGGTATGTCCGAGGGGGAGCATGTTCACTAAAGTCATAAGGTCTTTTGGTATGCGTGGTCGAGTCCTTACGCTGGATGCTCCCATCTCGGGCGACGTCATTCCGCTCTCCGAGGTAAACGACCAGACGTTTGCCACCGGCCTTTTGGGCCAGGGCGTGGCGATTCAGCCCACCGGAACGCGTGTGATTGCACCGGCTGATGCCAAGGTCGAGGCCATTTTTCCCACGGGGCACGCCGTTGCGCTTAACACGGTCGATGGCCTGGACGTGCTCATCCACGTTGGTTTGGACACTGTTCAGCTCGAGGGCAAGCACTTTACCGTACATGCGCAAGTGGGTGACATCGTCCATAAGGGCGATGTGCTCATTGAGTTTGATCGCGAGGCAATTGCTGCCGAGGGCTACGATGTGACGGTTCCCATCTTGGTGTGCAACTCCGTTGAGTTCTCGAGCATCAAGGGCTCCGTTGGCGTGCATGTCGAAGAGATGGACCAGCTCATCGTTGCTCGCGAGCGCTAGCAAGTGCACGTGGCCATTAGCCTACAATTCAAACACGTTTACGGAGGGCGCCCTTGAAAGAGGGCGCCCTCCGTGGCAAGATGGGATTTGTCCGAAGCTAAAAGGCTTCGGGTCACCGTGGACGGGCAGGGGCCTCGACGCGGCTAGACACGAGACACATACATTACGCGACCTCGCCCTGGTGGCCGCACACGTTGGTTGCGGCCGACGCAGGCCGCGGGCAAGTGCTTGTAAGGGGAGCCTTGCCTCTCTTGTACGAGAAAGGATGCGTAATGAAGATCATTAAAGCTAAAGACTACGAGGATATGAGCCGCAAGGCCGCCAATATTATCTCGGCGCAGGTTATCCTCAAGCCCGACTGTGTGCTGGGCCTTGCCACCGGCTCTACCCCGATCGGTGCCTACAAGCAGCTCGCTGCTTGGTACAAGAAGGGCGACGTCGACTTTGCCGAGGTCAGCACCTACAACCTGGACGAGTATCGCGGCCTTTCGCACGACGATCCCCAGAGCTATCACTACTTTATGCGTAAGAACTTCTTCGATCACATCAACATCGACCTGAACAACACGCATGTGCCCGACGGTTCCAACCCCGATGCCGCCGCTGCCTGCTCTGAGTACGACAAGGTCGTCGCTGCCGCCGGTTATCCCGATCTGCAGCTGCTCGGCATTGGCAACAACGGTCATATCGGCTTCAACGAGCCCGATGACCACTTCTCCAAGGGCGCGCACTGCGTCGATCTCACCGAGAGCACCATTCAGGCCAACAGCCGTCTGTTCGACAGCATCGACGATGTCCCTCGTCAGGCCTACACCATGGGTACCCAGACCATCATGTATGCCCGCATGATCCTGGTCGTCGCCAACGGCGAGGCCAAGGCTCAGGCCGTGCATGACATGTGCTATGGCCCGGTTACGCCCGAGTGCCCGGCTTCGATCCTACAGCTGCACACCAACTGCGTTGTCGTTGCCGACGAGGCCGCCCTTTCGCTCTGCGAGTAGCGCGAATCCTGCACCTCGACATAGCCTTGCCTAAGGCCTCCGCATTGCGGGGGCCTTTTTGCTATCCCTTTCCGCCCACTTGACCAAGATTTTGCCGCAAGCTTGACGAATGCTGGATGCCCAACAGCTTGATTCATCCCATACCATATTCTATGCAAAAATGCCACTAAAAGGTCGTAGACGGTAGCGGGTGCTAGGCGAGTTGAATGACATGGCTGAACCTTGTTCATTTACGTTACACTGCCGCTTAGATGGGACAAGCTGACAAGCTCATTTACCTGCTTAAAGACCGATTAGTCGGGGGATTAATAACAATCTGCCCTTGCTGTACAAAAACTTGCCGCTTGCGTACCAAAAGACAACCTAAAGCACAAGGTCGCTCTATTCATAGCGCGGCCTGTATGGTCTTGCGGTTACAGTGTCCATACGGTCGAGTTGAGGAGTGGGCATGGTAAACGATTTGAGCAGTATAGACGACCTCGAGCTGATGCCGCTGGGCGGAGGCTATATGGTGCGCCGCGAACGCTTGATGAATGAGCTTATAGCCAAGGGCCGAAAGGCCGGAATCGTGGTTCTTTATGCGCCCGACGGGTTTGGGAAGACCTCGGTGCTGCTGCAGTACACCCATGAGGTTAAATGCGACCCGACGCGAGGCCCCGTGCGGATTATCGAGGCCGATCGCGCCATTGGGCGCGAGGTGTTTATGCAGCTCGAGGTGGTTACCGAAGAACTCAAAGACAAACCGCACTCCCTTATCGCAATCGATAATGTGCCAAACCTCGATCAGCACGATACCGAAGACCTCATCGACAGGATTCGCGGCCTGCGCGCTATGGGGGTAGGGGTCTTTATCTCCTGCCGTCCTTCAAATCGTCAGCTGATTCACGGGCTGGGCGATTCGGTTAAGATCAATGCGCAGATGCTCAAGGTGCATGCCTATGAGTATTCGGCGTGGGCATCGGCGTTTTCGATCAGCACGTCGCTCGACTTTTATCAGCTCACGCAGGGCGTGCCCGAGCTTGTTTCGGCATTGCAGACGGGTCTGTATGGCCAAGGCGACGTAGCCGGTCTGCTCGAAAACGAGATTGTCAACGTATATGGCGCGGCACTTGCCGATCTGGCTTCGCTCGACAATAATGCGCTGTTTTGCGTGGCATGTCTCATGATTTTGATGGGCGAGGGCAATATCGCAGAACTCGAGGCTTGTGGGGTGAGGCTGTCGATGGTCGACCAGTCCTACTTTGTACGCGACTACCCGATCTTTGGCTTGGACCCCGCCGAGCGGAGTTTTACGTGTCTGGGTACGGAGGATAACGGACGCTTGCGTTTGCGTAAGTTGGTGGCCGAGGTTCGCCCCGAACTTGTTCCGAGGGCGGCCCGGATTTTGCTTAAGGCGGGCCGATGCGATGCGGCGATGGGCCTAGCGGACGCCTTTTTGGACCGTGATGCGGTCCTTGAACTTGCTGGTCAGTATGGGGTCGATCTTGCTCTGACGGGGCACGGGGCCGATATCTGCCGAGCGGCGCTGGGCACGATCGATGTCGACGATCCGGCTCCAGAGCCAACGCCTGCCGAGGCGCTTGGCGTATATCTGGCAGCGGTCAGCGTGTCCAATACAAAGCTCGCTCGCTATATGGCATCGGTTATCGAGCGCGGGGGCGAACGGGCGGCCTGCGAAATAGACCCTGTTTCATGGAGGGTGGCCCAGACACTGACGGCTGTTTGCTATGGGGACAACGGGCTTGGGCTTCCTGCGAACCTGGCCGTGCCAGAAATCGAGACATCCCATACTGCACTCGATATGTTGTCCGCGCATATCGAGGTCAAGCGCTGTCTGACCGAGCGAGGAGATGACGGCGGCGTTCTACAGCGGCTCAAAACGAGCAAGGCCTACGACTGTGAGCTCGACATTGCGGGGATTGTTACACGGGCCGATAGCATGCTGGTGGAGCTCTTTGATGGGTCGTTCGCGGGAACCGACGAGCGCGACGACGAGATGACGGTGGTGCGGGAGGCGCTCGACGTGCGTGGGCTTAAGGCGATGGCTATCTGGGTGCGTATGGTGTTGGCGGCACGGCGGCTCCTTTCCGGCTTGCCGGTAACCGACGGCGCGGCGTTCAACGAGCTCGATCGTTTTGCCGTGCGCATGCGCGACAACCAGATTCAGCTGTTTGGCCTGTTGCTAGAAGGCTGGCAGTCGCTGGCAGAGGGACGGCCGGTTAATGCAAAGTTCCGTGCGGTCCAAGTGCTCAAACTTGCCGAGGAGTCGATTGCGTACATGCGCGATAACGCATTGCTGCTGGAGCGCGCGGCGTATCTGCGTAACACCTCGATGGTTTCGGTGCGCGAGGAAGCGGAGTTACTCGATATAAGCCAGACGCAGGTTGGTGGAGCGGAGGCCTGGATGGTGGCGCTGCATTTGGCCTGTGCGGGTCGAGACAGCGACCTTGCGGCCTGGATGTCCATGAATCGTGCGGGGATTCTAGAGCCATCGTATCGGCTCTTTGCGCGCCTTGCCATGCATTGTCTGGGCGAGCCGGCGGCCAGGATACGCAAGAAGCTTCCCGTGCGCGAGCTGTCGCGGTACTCGCTGCGCGACGATTTGGAAGGGGAGGGCGAGCGCCTGTTCCAGGCCAGCGAGGTTGAAGCCGTTGATACCATCGACCATATCGAGATTCGCATGTTTGGTGCGTTTCGCGCCGAGCGCGACGGGTTTCCCATCACGGACAAAATGTGGCGCCGCAAGAAGGCGGCGACGCTTGCCGAGCGGCTTGCACTGGGCATGGATGCGCTCGTCGACCGCGAGACGCTGGCAATGGAGCTGTGGCCCCATGCCGAGTTTAATAGCGCCCGTAACAACCTGTACTCGACGATATCGCGCTTGCGGTCGGCTTTGGGACCGACGCCGGATGGCAAGTCGTGTGTACTCATCCAAAATGAATGCATCGGACTCAACGGCGACTACGTCAAGACCGATGTGCGGCTGTTTGACCAGATAAGCCGTGAGGTTTTGGGAAATCGTACGGGTGCGCGCGGGCCCCATTTAGTTGAGCTGTGCCTTAAGATTGAGCAGCTTTATGCCGGACCGCTGTATGTTCCCAATGGCTGTAATCCAACCTACTTTTTGCGTATGCGACGCATTATGCAGTCAAAGTACATCGATTGCATGATTAAGGGAGCAAATGCATCTCTAGAAGAAAACGATCTGCAGTCGGCGATTTGGCTGGCGGAGTCGGGGCTTCGGCAGGAAACGGCGCGTGAGGATATGGTGCGCTGTGCCATGCGTGTCTACAGCGCGGCGGGGCGGAGGCGCGATATCGTCGAGCTGTACAGCGGGCATATGCACCATCTGAGGGAGCAGGTCAATGGCGTACCCGAGCCCGAGACGCGGCGTCTATATGAGCGCTTGGTGGAGGGTCGGCTCAACCGCGTGCTGGTCGAGCGATAAAAAAACGGGTGCCCGAAGTACTTGGGCGCCCGTAAGCTTGCTATGTGTTGGCTCGCCGGATCATTGGCTCTTAGACGAGCTTGATCTTCTCGATATCCTTGCGCGAGGACTCTCGATACAGCGAGAACTTGCGGCCGATGACCTGGACGACCTCGGCGTGGCAGCGCTCAGCGAGCTCTTCGGCGGCCTCGCGGGCGGAAAGACTGGAGCCGTCCAGCACGGAGCACTTAACGAGCTCGTGCTTCTCCAGGTAGGCGACCGTCTGCTCGACGGTGCCCTCGTTGACATCGGACTTGCCGATGATGATGGCGGGGCTGAGGTGATGGGCCATGCTGCGAAGCTGCTTGACTTGGGCTCCTGTCAGTGCCATGGGTTCTCGCTTTCTATGTATGGGGCGCCCCGCGACGGGGCCTTAATCTACGTGAGCTGTCCCACGATAGCGCAGGAACGGCGCGGTGTGGAGTGCGTTTGCCCAGTTCGCAAAGAATGCGGATGCCGAGTGAGTGGGCGGTGCGGGCTGCGAACAGGCTATGAGCTGGGCGCAGAGACCGGCTCCCATGCAATAAACGCCCAACGAACCTTGCGGACATGATCGAGCATACGGGAAAAATCCGCCACACCTGCTTCAAGGCTGTCGAAGGTATCGCGACGATGCGATTCAAAGTACGTGACCTGCGGCAGCGCACCCATCTGAATAAGGATATTAAAGGCATACACAAAGCCATTGCTGCAGGTAACGGAGGCGCCGATGGCGTTCATCAGGTGCAGATCATAGCGCGGGCTGGAGTTGGCGACCATCGTGACGGCACAACGCCGACGAGCCGTACGATCAAGCTTGGCAAGCGCACCTTTTAGATTAGTCGTCGTAACCGACCGACTGGCAAAGGCAGCATCCACCGCCTTTGCGACCGGTCCAACCAAATCCCAATCATCATCCCAAGCAAGCTCAAGCGGCGTAATGCGATTCTCGAGCCCATAGTACTCAATGCCAGCATCAAGCGTGCCCAACATAGCAGGGGAGAAATCAGCCGCAATCACAGGATGCCCAGCCTGAGCAAGCGGAATAGCAATCGACCCAGCCCCACATCCCATATCCAGCACCGACTCGCGGGGCTCAAGCGCCAATAGCTTTATAAAATTCCGAGCATACGGGGCAGTCTCCAGCGGACGAAAATGCCGAGCCCGCTTATCCCACTCAAAAGAATCATCAGCCCGCCGCCGATCAACTTGCAGGCGCATCCATTCGCCATTCCAATCCGCAGAAAGCAGCTCAGAACGATTCTCCCCATCAACCACGGGCCAACCTCCTAGCAGCAAAAAAGCGACTCCTCCCAAAAGAAGAGCCGCAACCAGCATATATCAGAAAAAGAACCGTTCCACTGCCAAGCCGCCGTACCAGCCTAGTGGTGCAGGAGCGAAGCAACTGCAACCGGGATAGAACCCAACTGAGGTCCCGTTGTGCGGGAGCCCCGGGGAGGGCAAATATATAAGGTCGATCGCGAGTTCCGCACGAGCCGGAGAGCACTTAATGTGCTCTCCGTGCGAGTCAGGACTGTTCGAGCAGGCGACCTTATATATTTGCCCTCCCCGGGGCTCCTCGCCCGAACCCCTCAGCTAGTTCTTCAGCGAGTTCAGCGGTGCCGGGAAGCGTCCACCGCGATGGGCAAGCACGGTGCCGGCGTTGGGGTTCACCGGCATGATGGGTGCACGGCCGAACAGGCCGCCGTACTCGACGCAGTCGCCCACGCCCTTGCCAATGGCGGGAATCACGCGGACGGCCGTGGTCTTGTTGTTGATGACGCCGATGGCCATCTCGTCGGCGATGATGCCGGCGATGGTCTCGACCGGGGTGTCGCCGGGGATAGCGATCATGTCCAGGCCGACGGAGCACACGCAGGTCATGGCCTCGAGCTTCTCGAGCGAAAGCGCACCGGCCTCGACGGCGGCGATCATACCGGCATCCTCGGACACGGGGATGAAAGCGCCGGAGAGACCACCCACGCTGGAGCTGGCCATGACGCCGCCCTTCTTGACGGCATCATTGAGCATGGCGAGCGCGCAGGTCGTGCCCGGGCCACCGCAGGTGCCCACGCCGATGATCTCGAGGATGCGCGCGACGGAGTCGCCGATGGCAGGCGTGGGAGCCAGCGACAGGTCGACAATGCCTTTCTCGACACCCAGACGATGGGCGGCCTCGCGGCTCATGAGCTCGCCGGCGCGGGTGATCTTAAAGGCGGTCTGCTTAATCTTCTCGGCGACCTCCATCATCGATGCGGAATCGGGCAGCGTCTCCAAGGCTGCGGCCATAACGCCGGGGCCCGAGACGCCTACGTTGATGACGGCGTCGGCCTCGCCACCGCCGTGGACGGCGCCCGCCATAAACGGGGAGTCCTCGACCATGTTGGCAAAACAGACAAACTTGGAGGCGCCAACGGAATCCTGGTCGGCCGTGAGCTTGGCGGCGTCGATGATGGTCTGGGCGGCCATGAGCACGGCATCCATGTTGATACCGGCGCGCAGGCTAGCGACGTTGACGCTGGAGCAGACGCGGCTGGTGGTAGCGAGCGCCTGGGGGATTGACTGGATGGCGCGGCGGTCGGCGTCGCCGATGCCCTTCTGGACGAGTGCGGAGAAGCCGCCCAGGTAATCGATGCCGAGCGTCTCTGCCGCGCGGTCGAGGGCATGCGCGATGGGGGTGAGGTCCTCATCCTTGCAGCACGCGGCGATCTGCGCCACCGGGGTGACGGAAACGCGCTTGTTGACGATGGGGATACCGTACTCGCGCTCGAGGTTCTCGGCGGTCTCGACCAGATGTTCAGCCGTGTGCGTCACGTGGTCGTAGATTTTCGTGCACATGCGGTCGAGGTTCTCGTCACCGCAACCCATGAGCGAAACACCCATGGTGATGGTCCTGATGTCGAGGTTCTGCTCCTCAACCATGCCGCGGGTTTCCGCGATTTCTGCGGGCGTGATCGCCATCCTTGCGCTCCTATCTGCCAAAACGAGCATAATCTTTTCTATTCTAACGTGCCGCACGTGCCAAGTGGCGCGTGCGGCACGTTTTGGTGCGGGGTTGTTTCCGTTGTGTTACCGCCCAAAGACCTCTTCGGCGATACGGGCGCTTTCGGCGGCGTCCTTGGCGTAGTAGTCCGCGCCGATCTGCTTGGCGTATTCGGGGGTGAGTACGGCGCCGCCTACGATGATCTTGACGTCCGGCACCTCGGCATGAAGCAGCTTGATGGTCTCTTCCATGGCCACGACCGTGGTGGTCATAAGCGCCGAGAGGCCGACGAGCTTGATGTCGCGCTCCCGCACGGTCTTGAGCACCTCTTGCGGGTCGACGTCGCGGCCTAGGTCGAAGACGGTATAGCCGTAGTTATCGAGCAGCATCTTGACGATGTTCTTACCGATGTCGTGGATGTCGCCCTTGACGGTGGCCACGCAGATTTTGCCCTTGTCGGCAATCTCGCCGGCGGGCATCAGGCGCTTGATGGTGTCAAAACCCACGCGCGCGGCCTCGGCCGAGGCCATAAGCTGCGGCAAGAAGAACTTGCCCTGGTCAAAGAGGACGCCGACCTCGTCGAGGGCGGGGATAAAGTGGTTGTTGATGAGGTCCATGGCGTCGTGATCTGCCAGCAGACGCTCGGTCTCGGCCGCGATCTCGCCTTTGCGGCCCGAGACGACCATGCGACGAATCGGGTCGTCGTTGCCGTCGGTGCCGGCGGTGCCAGCGGCGGGCGCGGCGTCGGTCGATACCGCCTGGGCCGCCGCCGGGTTCGCGGCGATCTTGTACGGATCGGTCCAGCCGGCGTAGCGCTCGATGTATCCGGTCGAGCCCTCATCCTCAACGCTCAACACGCGATAGCTGTAGACGGTGTCCATAAAGCGCTTGGAACCCGGGTTCATGATGGGGGCGTCCAGGCCCGCGCCAAAGGCGGCGGCCAAAAAGACCGAACCCAGGAGCGGCCGCGCGGGCAGGCCAAAGCTGATGTTCGACACGCCGAGCGCGCATTTGACGCCCAGGCGCTCCTTGCACAGGGACATGGCGCGCAGGATCTGTTCGGCCTGGCGTTGATTGGTCGAGGCGGTCATGACCAGGCAGTCGATGAGGATGCGGTCCGGGCCGATGCCGTAGCGCGCGGCCTCGGCCACGATGCGCTCGGCGATGGCGAAGCGAGCCTCGGCGGTATCGGGGATGCCGCCCTCGTCGAGCGTGAGGCCGACGACATTGGTGCCGTAGTGGGCGACCAGCGGAAAGATCTCATCCATAATCTGTTGCTTGCCGTTGACCGAGTTGATGATGGGTTTGCCGGCGTAGCGGCGCACGGCGGCCTCGACGGCGGCGGGGTCGGTGGAGTCGATCTGCAGGGGCAGCAGCGTGGAGCCTTGGAGCTGCTCGGTCGCTTGCTGGATGACCTTGACCTCGTCGATCTCGGGCAGGCCCACGTTGACGTCCAGGATATCGGCACCCTGCTCTTGCTGGCTGATGCCCTGGCTTACGACGTAGTCCAGGTCGCCGTCGCGCAGCGCTTGCTGCAGGCGCTTTTTGCCGGTGGGGTTGATGCGCTCGCCGATGACGGCGATCTTGTGGCCGTCGCAGGGGAGGTCCACGACCGTCTGGGCGCTCGTGACCGACATACTGGGCTTGCGATGGCGTGGGCTGGGCGTGTGGTTGTCGATGAGGGTGCGAAGTGCCGCCATGTGCGTGGGCGTGGTACCGCAGCATCCGCCGACGACGCTCACGCCGTCCTCGATCATGCCGGCGACGGCCTCAGCGTACTCGGGTGTCTGGACATCAAAGACGGTGTTGCCGTTGTCGTCCACGCGGGGGAGTCCCGCATTGGCCTGCACCATAACGGGCTTGTCGGTAACGGTGAGCATGCGCTCGGCGAGCCCGCGGAGCTCGGCCGGTCCCTGACTGCAGTTGATGCCCAAAACGTCGGCGCCGATGGCGTCGAGCGTGATGGCGGCGACCTCGGGGCTCGTGCCCAGGAAGGTGCGTCCGTCTTCCTCAAAGGTCATGGTGGCAAAGACGGGCAGGTCGGAGTTCTCGCGGCAAGCGAGGACCGCCGCCTTGATCTCGGCCAGGTCGGTCATAGTCTCGATAATAAAGAGGTCGACGCCCGCAGCGACGCCGGCGTGCACTTCCTCGGCAAAGAGGTCGTAGGCCTCGTCAAAGCTGAGGGTGCCCAGGGGGCGCAGCAGGGCGCCGATGGGGCCGATGTCGCCGGCGACGTAGCGGGCGCCGGCCTCGCGGGCGCAGGTGACGGCCGCGGCAAAGACGTCTGCCACGGTGGCAGCACCGTCGAGCTTGTGGGCGTTGGCGCCAAAGGTGTTGGCGGTGATCACGTCACAGCCAGCCTCGACATATTGACGTTGGATATCGGTGATAACCTGGGGCTCCTCAAAGTTGAGCAGCTCGGGCAGAGCGCCCGCCTTCATGCCGGCGGCCTGCAACATGGTGCCCATGCCGCCGTCAAACAGCAGGTGCCCCGTGCCCTCGATGGCCGCACGCAGGCGTTCATCCTTAATGTGCAGGTCGTCGATCGTGCGCGTCTTGTACGCGGCGCCGTTGCGACGGGCAGCATCAACAGGCGCCGCCAGTGCAGCGCCGTCAGAATCATGGGTGATAAGTATGTTTGAGCTATTCGCCATGTGCGTCCATTTCGTCTAGAGCCCACTGAGGGATTTCTATTTGTAGGGATTTGTCGGGCTCGATGTCTTCGATTCGTTTGTTGTAGTAGACAAGAAGTCGTGCAACATTTAATCGAATTAGGCTTCGCTTGTAGAACGATAATTCTTCAATATTGATGCCAATAAACGATTCGAGCGCGATAACCTGTACGCAATCGCCGAGCCCCTCACTTTCGAACAGTCCGTAAGCGAAGGAAACTTTATTGCGGGGGACAACAACGATGGGCCGAATGCCATTTCGAATGTTATCTCGGCATCGATCGGTCAATTTGGCCATCGGCGATACAGTTACATGAAATGCAGCATCATTGATTTGGAAATCGCCAGAACGGTCAGTCTGCTGGTCAGCAGCGTTTGAGTTGTCCTTTCCGATTTCTATGGTTGGAAATAACATTTCAAGTTTTGCACCTACCAGGTGCTGTGCGACCGTGCCTGTTGGTTTATCGGATCGCAGGCTTGCTTCGGCCAGGATATCTTCGACAATGGCAGAAATTGGTTTTTGAAGATCGATTTCGACTTTGATTCTCTGCCGGTTGAAGAAGTCGACCTGGATACGCTCGACGAAGAAGTTGGCGATTGCATTCGCAGCTTCAAGACGAGCGTCTTCACAAGTGTCGCTGGGCAGGGTAGAGTTGATGATCGCGGCAAGCTCAAGCGCCATTGGAAGCGTGCCGCGTGAGGTCCTGCCGCCTTCTGATGCGAAGGCGCGCGTTTCCCCATGTCTGGCTAAAACTGTTTTGATGCATGCCCCACTTAGGCCTCGTACTTGGCTCCCCTTGTCCGATTGCACGTAATCGTTGGTGAGCGGGAAACGGTTTTGCAACAGCTCGCTTATGCCTATGCCAACCGCCATGACGTTGCGGTTGACATTGCCTCGCTTGTTTCGCTTGGATTCGTACCAGAGCTCAATGGCATTCAAGACGTTTTTATTGGGCTCGCTCAAGGAGTAATTTGCCATTTCCATCATCGCTCACTCCATTCCTTGAAGACATTAACGCGGGCTTGACTGCATTTTTTATAAGCCAGGTGACAACTGGCACGGCAACTGCATCGCCGAATGCATAACGAATCTGAGCATCCGAGAAGCCGCTAAATTGATATGAGCCGGCACCTTGGAGACGAGCATATTCAGTTCCAGTCATCCAGCGAACTTTTAACTTTCCGTTTTCGCATATAACGACTGCCTGTCTTGATGAGCCGCCGCGAGCCGTTCTTAGGCATCCGGCAATTTCCTCTTCGCGGATTTCCCAGCGTACAACGCCCGACCGCGTGCGACGATAAGCAGTGCGAACAATTTTTGCACTGGCATTTAAGAAGCGCTGAAGGCGATCTTCTTGATGTGGCGCAAGTGAATCGGTAAATGCTTGCACTTGGTTCTTGTCCCACCAACGCTTGTCGTCCTCGGGAATATTTTCAACTACCGTTGCGAGGCCTGTCATGCGAAGTGGACTCGGCTCGTTTAGGTGAGAGATGTGTGTAATGAGCGAAGGGTCGGAGTGAATCCAGGAGACCTTTTCAGGTCGAAGCGAGGAATCGAGTCGGCTGTTGGGAAGGGGATTTTTTAATCCGACGACAAACATGCGGGGGCGAGACTGGGGAAGCCAGTGCCGTGCGTCGATAAAATAGGCATCGCATGAATAGCCCAATCGATTAAATTCCTGGCAAACGAGTCTAAAGTCATCACTGTTATTAGACGTCGCAAGGCCGATGACGTTTTCGAGAACAATTGCCCGCGGGGCGCGATCGCCCATTCCTTCGATGGCCTTAATAAAGCCAAAGAACGCACTAGACTCTTTGCCAGAGATAAGCCCCTCCCGGTTCCCCGCGAGAGATAGGTTTGTGCAAGGGCTTGATGCCCATGCGATGTCGGCTTGGGGTATCAGGTCGGGATCGAGTGCGTGGACATCCTGCTCGACTAGATGTTCATCGCCCCAACGCTGGCTGTACATGGCGCATTTAGTATGGTCTATGTCGTTTGCCCAGATTGTTTTGATTCCGGCTTTTGCCATGCCGGCACGAGCCAGGCCAATGCCTGAAAAAAACTCAAGCGCGGTAAGTTGTGGCGAGAACTGCAGAATGTTGTGCATGTACTGGCTTTCAGATAGTTGTTATTTGGCCTCTTATGGTACTTGTTTGCGAGGACATCTGCTTACAAACGGATGCGATTCCCTCGATACCGAGCCATCAATTGACATTTTATTCAGAATACGAATAGCAGGTGGTGTGGGCGGCGCGGAAGCGGCAGTGTTCGCGCATACGGCAGATATTGCAGGTGGGGCGGGTTTGGGCGTCGTGGACTTCACCGTCGAACAGGCCAATCACCGCGGTCACGCTCTTGGTGGGCATGAGCAGGCTGGTGGGTGTGACGGTGAGTCCAATGAGGCGCGTGGCGTTGAGCGCATCCACGATCGAGCGCTGAGCCGAGAGCGGGCAGTCGCCGTAGCCGGGGCTAAAGCGCCAGTTGCCGGCGAGTCCGTGTGCGGCAGCCGCAGCCTTGACCTGCTGGTCCATCTGCTCAACGGCTGCCTCAACATATGCCGAGCATGCGGCGTCGAGCACGGCACCTTCCAGAGGCTGCTGGGCTCCGGTGGTGCGCAGACGGCGCTCGGCGGCCATGCCGAGGGTGCAGGCCATCAGCGCGGCCATGCGGGCGTCCTTAAGGTGGCGGTAGATATCGCGACCCCGCAGCTCGACATTGGAGCCAACCAGGCGGATACAAGGTTCGCCCTGCTCGTCGACGCCCGTGGCATCGACGGCAAAGACGCGACGTACACCGCGTGGCTCGATATCCAACTCCAGGCGCTCGACCACAAGCTCAATGCGTTGCGACAGTTCGGGCTCGATCTGCTGGCCGCCGTAGCCCAGATAGCGAAGCATCTCGGCGCGATCGACGCGGGGATGATGGGCAGTGTCGACACGGTAAAGCGCCGGCGACGCAAGGTCAGCCGGTACTTCGACAGTGGTTGTATCGATATGCGGTTTTTCCATTACCCTAGGCGCTCCATAATGGTCGCGGCGATCGCAGGACGATTCATAGTGTACAGGTGCAGACCGTCGGCACCGTGCTCTTTGAGGTCGCAAAGCTGGCGGGTGGCATACTCTACACCGGCTGCCTGCAGGCTCTCGGGGTCGTTCTCGTACTTGGCGAGAATCTTGATGACGGGGGAGGGCAGCGACGCTCCGCACATAAAGACCATGCGGCTGATCTGGGACTTGCTCATAAACGGCATGATGCCCGCGGTGATGGGCACCGTGATGCCCGCTTTATCGGCAAGCTCGCGGAAGCGGTAGAAGCACTCATTATCAAAGAAAAGTTGCGTCACAAAGAAGCTTGCGCCGGCATCCTGCTTTTGCTTGAGGTATTCGACCGAGAGGCTGAGGTCCTCGCAGGCAATGTGGCCCTCGGGGTAGGCCGCAGCGCCCACGCAAAAGCCGGCGTCGACGAGCTCGGGGATGAGGTCGCGGGCGTAGGCGTATTCGGAGGCGGGCTTGTCGTCCTCGGTCGCGCCGGCAGGGAGATCGCCACGCAGTGCCAGGATGTTATTCACGCCGGCGGTGCGGTACTCATCGATCTTGGCGGCGATATCGGCATGCGTGCGGCCGATGCAGGTGAGGTGTGCCACCGAGGGCGTATCGAATTCGCTCGTAATCATATGCGCGATGGGGGCGGTGGTGGCGCCGTTGCCCGAGCCGCCGGCAGAGCAGGTGACCGAGACAAAGCTCGGCGAAAGCTTGCACAGACTGCCTGCCACCTTGCGAGCCGTATCGAGGGTGAGCTCGCCCTTGGGCGGGAACATCTCAAACGAAACGGGCACGGTGCCCAGGGATGCCGCCTGCTTAAAAACCTCGTCGACGCGCATATCGTGCTCCTTTAGATACTTTAGTGCGATGTGTTGTAAGGATTCTACAGCACCGCTGCGCCACGCTGGAGTTTTACTTGCCATTTGGGAATACCAATCGAAGATGCTTCGCTATCGTCATTCCCTATAACAACGTAGCTCATTTGGGACGTGCCTCTATGCCCATCAACCAGCTGCCCAGGGTAGTCTTTTTGGGACGGGGCTTTTTTAGCTACCCTATGTCAAATATTGCCTTGAGCTTCGAAGATACCGGATGGGTAGCTAAAAAAGCCCCGTCCCAAAAAGACTACCCTTAAACCATACGGGGAGGTCTGCAATTTATGCAGTTCGTTGGCTGTTGAGGGTGGTAATAATCCTGTGTTGCTGTAACCTCATTGATTGGTTTCGTGACAGCAACATAACGGTAATGTCGCGGAAACACGGCGAGTCTAAGCTAAGGCTCGTTCGTTAGTAATCAACACCGCTTCTCACGCGGTGCCGATACGAAGGGAGTTCCGTATGGCCGAACTTACTGACCGCTTCGGGACCATGGTGTTCTCTGAGGAAGTCATGAAGGACTGCCTCCCCAAGGACATTTGGAAGCGCCTTGCTGCAACCCTCGAGGGCGGTGAGCCGCTCGACCTGGATGTGGCCAACGCCGTTGCCCATGCCATGAAGGTCTGGGCCATCTCCAAGGGTGCTACGCACTACGCGCACTGGTTCCAGCCGCTTTCGGGCATCACTTCCGAGAAGCACGACAGCTTCCTCGAGCCTAACCACGACGGCACCGCCATTACCAAGTTTACGGGCAAGAACCTCATCCAGGGCGAGCCCGATGCCTCCAGCTTCCCCAACGGCGGCCTGCGCGCCACCTTCGAGGCCCGTGGCTACACCGCTTGGGATCCCACCAGCCCCGCCTTTATCAAGGACGATGTCCTGTGCATCCCCACGGCTTTCTGCTCCTACACGGGCGAGGCCCTGGACAAGAAGACCCCGCTGCTGCGCTCCATGACCGCGCTCTCGCGTGAGTCCAAGCGCGTTTTGGCGCTGTTCGGCAAGACGCCAAAGAAAGTCGTTCCTTCCGTGGGTGACGAGCAAGAGTACTTCCTGATCAAGAAGGACGCCTACCGCAAGCGCAAGGACCTGGTCATCACCGGCCGCACCCTCTTTGGTGCTGCCCCCTGCAAGGGCCAGGAACTCGAGGAGCACTATTTTGGCGCTATCCGCCCCACCGTCTCGGCCTATATGAAGGATCTGGACGACGAGCTGTGGGCGCTCGGCATTCCCGCCAAGACCAAGCACAACGAGGTCGCTCCCTGCCAGCATGAGCTCGCCCCCGTCTACGGTGAGGTCAACGAGGCCATCGACCAGAACTTGGTCATGATGGAGAAGATGAAGCTCATCGCCTCCCGCCACGACCTGGTCTGCCTGCTGCACGAGAAGCCGTTCGAGGGCATCAACGGTTCGGGCAAGCACAACAACTGGTCGCTCGGCACCGAGTCCGAGAATCTGCTCGATCCGGGTGACACCCCGCTCGACAACCTGCAGTTCATCGTCTTCCTCACCGCGGTGATCGAGGCCGTCGATAACTATCAGGAGCTCCTGCGTGCCTCTGTTGCCTCGGCCGGCAATGACCATCGTCTGGGCGCCAACGAGGCTCCTCCGGCGATTATGTCCATCTTCCTGGGTGACCAGCTTACCGAGGTTGTCGAGAAGATCATCGATGGCAAGGCTTCCGTCCATGCCACGCGCGGCGTGCTCGACCTGGGCGCCGATACCCTGCCCAAGCTGATGCAGGACAACACCGATCGCAACCGCACCTCCCCGTTTGCCTTCACCGGCAACAAGTTCGAGTTCCGTGCCTGCGGCTCCGAGCAGAACGTCTCCGACTCCAACCTGGTGCTCGATGCCGCCGTGGCCAAGTCGCTCAAGTCCTTCGCCGACGCGCTTGAGGGCACGCCCGAGGATAAGTTCCAGGACGCCGCGCTCGAGTACTGCAAGAAGGTCCTGACCGATCACCAGCGCATCCTGTTCTCTGGCGACGGCTACTCCGATGAGTGGCCCGTTGAGGCCGAGAAGCGCGGCCTTGCCAACAACAAGACCACGGCCGATGCCCTGCCCGCCTTTGTTTCCGATAAGGCCATTGCGCTCTTTGAGGAGACGGGTGTCCTGACCAAGGCCGAGGCTCAGTGCCGCTACGACTGCAAGCTCGAGAAGTACAACAAGCTCATGAACATCGAGGCCACCACGATGGTTCGCGAGGCACGCCGTACCTATCGCCCGGTCATTACCGCCTATGCCACCAAGGTCGCTAAGGGCCTTGAGGCTATCCGTGCCGCCGGCGCCGAGGCCGCCATGCAGTGTGAGCAGAACACGCTCAACAAGCTCTGCAACGGCATCACTACCATCAACGACTCCATCAAGGCGCTCGACGCCGTGCATCAGAAGGCCGAGGCCCTCGATGGCCAGGAGCAGGCCAACGTGTACGCTCACGAGGTTGTTCCCGCTATGGATACGCTGCGTGCCGCCGTGGACGCCATGGAAGAGATCGTGGCTGCCGACTACTGGCCGGTTCCGACCTACGATGACATTCTGTTCTACGTGTAACAGACACGTTTGATTTTGCGCGCGAAGGGGGTCTCGCCTGTGCGAGGCCCCTTTTTTGCTGCTCAGATCTATTATGGACGTGCTGCCGGGCAAGCGTTTCGTGTGAGGCATCTCAAAAGATGTAACCTGTTTTGGCGCACATTTGGCGCACATGTGCCGAAACGAAAACAGGCCAAGATGAAAAACGAACCCGCACGACTTAACATCGCGCGGGTTCGAACAAAATGCAAATGGTGCCCCCAGCGGGATTCGAACCCGCGATATCCACCTTGAAAGGGTGGCGTCCTTGGCCGCTAGACGATGGGGACAGCGGGAAAGAGTATAGCAGACTTTTTTGCCGGCGCGTATATCGTTGGCAAACTGGAAAACCACCACATAGGAGCTGGCTCTCTATCCCGATTTTCAAACATCTCAATCTGTAACATCTGGGCTGATAAATCGGCTCTATGTGTTACAGATCGAGACAAAAGGCAGGCGTCGGGACGAACATCTCATTCTGTAACAGTAAGACGACTTTTAACGGTCTAGATGTTACAGATTGAGACAAACCGCTGGGACGGGTCAAAACCACCACAAAGGTGCCTGTCCCCTTTGTGGTGGTGGGGTGCTAGGGGAGGAGCTTCATCGCGGCGTCGTGGGCGGCGTGCTCGTAGGTGTCGTCGAGGGGTTTGAGCGGCAGCAGGGCGGCGGCCTGTGCGTCGCCACGGCGCTCGAGGGCGTGGGCGATGAGCCAGTCGGCGAGCTCGGGGTTCTTGGGCAGTGCCGGTCCGTGTAGGTACGTGCCGATGACACCCTTGTAGATGAGACCCTCAAAGCCATCGTCGCCGTTGTTGCCGGTGCCCGTGACGACGGACGTTCCAAGCGGCGTGGCATCGGCGTCCAAAAGCGTGCGGCCGCCGTGGTTCTCGAAGCCAACAAAGGGCTCGGGCGCCAGGTCGGTCTTGACGGCGACGTTGCCGATCAGGCGGTCGGAGCCACGCACAGTCTCGGCGGCAATGACGCCCAGGCCCTCGATGCGATTTTCGCCCATATAGTACGAACGGCCGAGCAGCTGATAGCTGCCGCAGATGGCGAGCAGCGAACCGCCGTCCTCAACATAGGCTGCGACCTTGTCTTTTTGGGCGAGCAGCTCGTGTGCCACGGCTAGCTGGTCGCGATCGGATCCGCCGCCCATCATGACGATATCGGCATGATGCAGATCGAGCACCTCGCCCATGCGGACCTCATCCACGCGGACGGGGATGCCGCGCCAGGCGCAGCGGCGCTCGAGGGCGATGACGTTGCCGCCGTCGCCATAGAGGTTGAGGGCATCGGGATACAGGTAGACGATGCGCAGCGGGCGCGAGAGCTCGACTGGCGCGACGCCAACGGGGACGGCACTGCCATTGGTGCACTTTGCAGCGTGGGCGGCAACCGTAGCCGCATCGGTGTCTTTAAGTCCGTCGAGCTCCTTGACCAGCGGTGGAAAGGCCGTGTAGTTGGCGACGGCGTAGAAGGTGTCATCGGCGGCCTCGTCTGCCACGGCGCCAATTGCCTGCGCGACGTCCGAGATAATCGCGGCATCGATGCCGGCGTACTTGAGGCGCACCTGCATGTCGTGCGCGCGTGTGCCTCCGGCAAAGGCGACAAGCCCCGTTGTGTCGGCGATGCGCTCAAAGTCGACGTCGTAGATCCACGATACATCGTGGCCGTCGGCATCGTTGTCGTTGAGGAAGAAAGCGCAGAGTCTGCCGCCGGCCGTCTTGATGGACTGGATCTGGCGATCGAAGCCTACGGGATTCTTAGCCAGGTTGGCCTCGACGGTGCGGCCGGCGATATCCCAGCGCCCCATACGACCACCGGCGGGCACATAGGCATCGAGCGTAGGCTGCAGAAGCGCCGCGTCCACGCCCAATTCGTGCGCGGTAAAGAAGGCGGCGGCAACGTTATAGACCATGTACAGGCCGTTGTAGCGCGTGGCGATGTGTACGGCAGCAGCGTCGGGCGCAGATCCAAAGACCAGGTCAAAGCCGTAGCCGTCGCAGCCGAGCTCCACGCCCGTCACGCGACGGACAAGCCCAGGGCGGGCCCAGCCGCACGAGGGGCAATGATAGGCGCCAAGTTGCCCGTACTGCACATAGTCGTACTCCAACGGTGCGTTGCACTGTGAGCAAAAACGTGAGTCGCTAATGCGGTCGGACTCGGTGTTGGTGGCGCCGTCGATGCCAAAGGCGATGCTTGCATTGGGAACGCGCGCGGCAATCGCGGCACACAGCGGGTCGTCGGCGTTGTAGATGAGCGTTGTTGCCGGAGAGAGCTCCAACGCATGGGCGATGACGTCTTGGGTATGGTCGATCTCGCCGTAGCGGTCTAGCTGGTCGCGGAACAGGTTGAGCAGCACAAAGTACGTCGGCTTGAGCTTGGGCAGAACGCGTACGGTGTAAAGCTCATCGCACTCAAAAACGCCCACGCGCTTGCCGCTGGCAGTGTGCTTAAGGTCGCCGCGGGCCTCGAGCAGCGCGCCCACCACGCCCGGCTCCATGTTGTTGCCGGCGCGGTTGCATACCACGGTAGCACCGCTGGCAGCAACGACGTCGGCGATGAGGTTGGAGGTGGTGGTCTTGCCGTTGGTGCCGGTGATCACTACGCTGCGGTCGACAAGGCCCGCGAGGTCGCTCAGCAACTCGGGGTCGATCTTCATGGCGATGCGGCCGGGGAGTACGCCGCCCTGGCGCTTAAGGACGGAGCGCAGTCCCCAGCGAGCGATATCGCTCGAGGTGCAGGCAAGAGATGAGCGGAGGTTCATGAAACCGTTCCTAACGTAAACGACATGGTCGGGTCGAGTGCGTCACTAAAATCCGTAGCGGCGCGCAAATTCCTGGGCAAGCTGCGACACGTCTTCGCAGGCATTGGCCCAGGGGGCAAAGTCGGGGGTGTCCGAGATAATGCCGTCCGCTTCCCAAACGGCCTGGTGCGAAAGATCCCAGGGATCGCGTGGCTCGGGTCGGCAGGGAAGGTACGGTGTCTGGTACATGGGATTCAGCAAGAAGAACGCGCCGCCCTCGCAGCGGTTAGCGAACTCACGCAGCGCACGCGCCGCCGGACGCATCTTGTTCGTTTTGAACAAGAGGATCGTGCGGGCGAGCAGGTACCAGGGGGAGTTCTCGAGTGCATCGGCCCCCACCTGTTCCTCGAGCTGGTGAGCCAGGGCAAAAAAGCCGTCCTGGTCTTCCAGGCGAGCGAGGGCGAGCAACACGGTGCCGGCAGCTCGGGTGGGATAGCCTTCTGCCTTAAGGACGCGGCGGGCGTAGTTGGCGGCAGCGCGGTAGCGGGCGCTCGCCATGCACAGCTGCGAGATGGCCTCGAGCGTGTGGAGCCACCCGATAAGTGCCGGCTCGCTCACGGTGAGATCTGACGCCGTCACACCGTCCGTCAAAACCTTGTTGGCCCAGTAGTGTGGGGCCTCCATATCGAACCCGGGCACGCTTTGTTGGAGGTAATCGGCCGTGGTCGCCTCGAGCTTCATCAGGTCGCCCAGGCAGGCGTCAACGGGCGTGTCGGCCAGGATGATGGCGAGCAACTGGGCATCGACGGCAAGCGCATCGATACGGACGATCTTGAGCAGCTCATCGCGCATATCGTCGAACAGGCGGTTGCGCGTCTGCTCAAACTCCTCGTCGCTGCCCATGTCCTCGATGCGATGGAGCTCGTCGAGCAGGTGGCAGTGAACACCGGCATAGGACAGCAGTGCCTGGGCATGCTCGGACTGCGCATACTTTTGGGGATTCGCGCTAATGTCGTTATGGACAAGCTCGCGTGCTGCATCGGTGAGCTCGGGGTGCGACGCCAGATAGGTGCGCTCCAAGTAGGCGGGGATGTAGACGCTTGGATCCATTAGAGGTTCCCTCCCTTAAATGGAAGCCCCTGCTCGGCTGCGCGCAGGATGCGCTCGTCGATCTGGGAACGCACGATGTCGCTGGTGGCGACCCAGGCGGCAAAGCTGGCGTTGTCGGGAGCGCCCAGGCCCTCCTGCAGCACCGGCGTCGCCTCGGACAGTGCAAGGACGAGCTCATCGGTGGAGCCCACGCCCACGTTGACGCGGGCATAGACGCCATCGGGAAATTCGGTTTGGAAGTAGAGCGCCTCGGCGGCGTGCGGGCATGAGCGTGCAAGAATGCGCAGGTAGTGCTCGGCACCCTCGTAGCCTAGCTCGCGCCAGGCAGCGCTCATCAGCGCGATGAGCGTCCACGGGTCTAAGTCGCGCTCCGCGTCCTTGGGACGACGGCGCAGCGGCGTGTTGGCGAGATAGGGGACGGAGTGGGCGGAGCGAAAGCGCTTGAGCTCCTCGGCGGGGTATTCGAGCTTTGCCATGGCGAGCATCGCGGTGTGGCGGACACCTGCGGGGTCGTTGGGCGCAAAGTCCAAGCTGCGATTCGCTGCCTCCAGTGACATGCGGTAACGGCCGCTAATGAGCGCGCGCGATGCTAAGGCGGCAAGCCAGCGCAGGTAGGGACGGCGGGTCAGGTCGCCTGCAGCCTCACGCTCGTAGGGGTCTTGCGCCGAGGCGATCTTGAGTGCCAGATCGTGCTCCACCTCGTCGCACTTGGACACCAGATACTGCACGTAGTCCTCGTTGGAGTCGGCGGTGAGTGCCGTCAGCATGCGCTGGGCATCCCAGTTGGCCGGATCGAGTGCGGCCGCCTCGCGAAGCATGTTCTCGGCAGCTGCCTCTTCCTGCTCTGCCTGGGCATCGTCAGGAATAAAGGGAATGCGGTAGTCGACGGCCTCGACCACCTTGGCAATCAGATGCCCGGCGCGGTCGCGGTCGTGCACGATGAGCGGCGCGGGGTTGCGGGTGAATTGCTCCATCAGACGCTCGACGGCGGGGCCGTCGGTGAGCGGGATATTGTCGCGGCGCAAGGCCTCAAGAACGAGGCGATGGCAATTCTCTTGAATGGGATCGAATGCCATGGGGCCTCCTTTGCTGCGGTTAGGGTTCAAATATCTCTATATAAGGTTCTAGTTTACCCGCATGTGGCACACCGGGGGTGCCGCACTTGGACTTGCACCTTTGCACCACGAAGACGGATGTCACACAAATGTCGGCACCTTGGACGACCGAGTGGTATCACGGTGCCGCAAACGGTCGATTTTTGGCGGCGAACGGTGCATATTTTGGAGGGGCACAGTCCTGCCCGGGATATGTAGTCAACCTTGATAAAACGTTTGCCCAGCTTGGGAGTATGGATGCCGCACAAGGGTCTTCAGGGATAGAAAAAACGTTTCATCATTGGCGGCTTTAGGTGAATAACTGACCAACCAGAACGGTAAAATAGTGTTTGTCTGAGCGTTGAGACGTTTAGACATTGCGCATTGTCATCGCCGGCAACGCGCAAAATGGTCCTAACGGAGCCAATCGGGTGCTCCGTTATATACGCAAGTCTAAGAGGGGCTTGTTTAGGAGGCACAGTATGGGACGTTTTACCAATCCTCGCGATCTGTACTTTGGTGAGGGCGCTCGTCACGAGGTCAAGAACCTCAAGGGCAGCAAGGCCATCATCGTGAGCGGCGGCGGCTCCATGCGCCGCGGCGGTTTTCTGCAGGACGTCGAGGCCGACCTTAAGGAGGCCGGTTTCGAGGTCAAGCTGTTCGAGGGCGTCGAGTCCGACCCGTCCGTCGAGACGGTCATGAAGGGCGCCGAGGCCATGCGCGAGTTCGAGCCCGACTGGATTGTCGCCATTGGCGGCGGCTCGCCCATCGATGCCGCTAAGGCTATGTGGCTGTTCTACGAGTATCCCGAGGAGACCTTCGAGGAGGCCGTCGTCCCGTTCTCCTTCCCCGAGCTCCGTCAGAAGGCTCACTTCTGCGCCATCTCCTCTACCTCCGGTACCGCTACCGAGGTCACCGCGTTCTCCGTCATCACTGACTACGCCAAGGGCATCAAGTACCCGCTGGCCGACTTCAACATCACCCCTGATGTCGCCATCGTCGACCCCGAGCTCACCTACACCATGCCTGCCAAGCTGTGCGCTCACACCGGTATGGACGCTTTGACCCATGCCATCGAGGCCTATGTCTCCACTGCCGGCTCCATGTACACCGACGCCAACGCCCTGCACGCCATCCGCGAAATCGTCGAGTGGCTGCCCAAGTCCTATGCTGGCGATCATGAGGCTCGTCAGCACATGCATGACGCTCAGTGCATCGCCGGCATCGCCTTCTCCTCGGGTCTGCTGGGCATCGTCCACTCCATGGCTCACAAGACCGGTGCCGCCTTCTCCGGCGATCATATCATCCACGGTTGCGCCAACGCCATGTACCTGGGCAAGGTTATCCAGTTCAACGCCAAGGATGCTCGCGCCAAGAGCCGCTACGCTTTCATCGCCAAGGAGATCCTGCATCTCGCCGGCGAGACCGAGGACGAGCTGGTCGAGGCTCTGGTTCAGGAGATCCGCGACCTTAACGACAAGCTCGATATCCCGCAGGGCATCAAGAACTACGGTGCCAAGGGCGTGAAGGCCGACGAGTCCATCATCGATTACGATGAGTTCGAGGCCAAGAAGCACGACGTTGCCGCCAACGCCATCCTCGACGCCTGCACGGGCTCCAACCCGCGCCAGCCGTCCCAGGAGGAGATGGAGCAGCTGCTCGAGTGCGTCTACACCGACACCCCGGTTACGTTCTAATCAGTTCGCCTTGTTCTGATGAGGGGCTCCGCACACAGCTGTACGGAGCCCTTTTTCTTTAGAGATTGGGATTAACATGGCTGCAATTTTCAATAGCCCCAGCAAGTATATCCAGGGTCCCGATGAGCTTGCAAAGCTCGGCTCCTACGTTGAGCCGCTCGGCGGCAAGGCCCTCGTCATCGTGACGCCTTCGGGCAAGAAACGTGTCGGCGCCAAGATTGAGGGCGGTTTTACCGAGGCTAAGGCCGAGCTGCTGTTTGAGGACTTTAACGGCGAGTGCTCCAAGGGCGAGGTCGATCGCCTGGTTGCGCTCGCTCGCGACAACGGCTGTGACATCATCGTCGGCGTCGGTGGCGGCAAGATCCTCGACACCGCGAAGGCCGTCGCCTATTACCTGGAGTCCCCGGTTATCATTTGCCCCACCATCGCCTCGACCGATGCACCGTGCTCGGCACTTTCGGTGCTCTACACCGACGACGGCCAGTTCGATAAATATCTCTTCCTTAAGGCAAACCCCAACATTGTCCTTATGGATACCACGGTCATCGCCGCAAGCCCGGTGCGCCTGACGGTGGCGGGCATGGGTGATGCGCTCGCAACCTACTTTGAGGCTCAGGCGACGCATGATGCCGACGGCGGCACCTGCGCCGGCGGCAAGGGCGGTATGGCCGGCTTGGCGCTCGCCAAGCTCTGCTACGAGACGCTCATGGCCGATGGCGTCAAGGCCAAGGTCGCGCTGGAGAAGGGCGCGCTGACACCTGCCGTCGAGCATATCATCGAGGCCAATACGCTGCTTTCGGGCATTGGCTTTGAGAGCTCCGGCCTTGCTGCCGCGCACGCCATTCATAACGGCCTGACGCTGCTGCCCGAGTGCCACGGCATGTACCACGGCGAGAAGGTTGCCTTTGGCACCATCGTCCAGTTGGTGCTCGAGGACGCCCCGACCGAGAAGCTCGAGGAAGTCTTGGGCTTCTGCATCGAGCTGGGTCTCCCCGTTACGATGAAGGAGCTCGGCGTTGCCGAGTTTACGCGCGAGCAGGCCATGACCGTTGCCGAGGCCGCTTGCGCGCCCGAGGACACCATGTGCAACATGCCGTTTGAGGTGACGCCCGAGATGGTCGCAAACGCCATTCTGGGTGCCGACGCGCTGGGCCACTACTACCTCATGGACGAGTAGTTCAGGTGAATAGTCCAATCGACGAACAAGGGGCAAGGCCGGCAGCGGCTTTGCCCCTTGTTGTATTGGTGCAAACAAACCTGACCCCCATGCACCAAGTGGTGCAAAGGGGTCAGGTTTGTTTGCACCAGTTTGTTTGTCCGCTAGTGATGGATATGCCGTCTTGTTTTAGACCCCTTGCCTATTGAGGGCAATTTGAGGAGCGATTTCTATCCGCTGAGGATATACCAGCTCGCATGCCTCCGGTCCACAATAAGGGTGGCATTCTACCGACAAAGGAGGACACGATGGCTTTAATGGACATCTTGATGAAGCGCCGCAGCGTTCGTTCGTATACGGGTGAGCCGGTGAGCCGCAAGGAGCTCGAGAAGATTCTGGCGGCCGGTCTCATTGGTCCCACGGGCAAGGGCAAGAAGCCGTGGCGTTTTGTGGTCGTGACCGACCCCGAGAAGCTCGAGGCTCTCTCTGATATGCGCAAGCCCGCCCCGGCTGCGTTTAAGACCGCCGGTGCCGCTATCGCGGTTTTCGGCGATCCGGGCGTGTCCGATACCTGGGTGGAGGATTGCTCCATCGCCATGGAGAACATGCATGTTATGGCCGATGATCTGGGTCTGGGTAGCGTGTGGATCCAGAGCCGTCTACGCGAGGCCAACAATGGCGGCGCTTCGAGTGATTACGCACGCCAGGTGCTCGGTGTCGAGAACGGCTATGAGCTTGAGGCTGTGCTGCTCGTGGGCCGCATCCACAGCCACCCCACCTATCATACCAAGGCCGATGTTGACTGGTCGTTTGTGACCTGGGACGAGTAAGCCAGTCGACAGCCCAGCCGGGCAACTTGCAAGGACATAAAAGAGGCGGGCTCGCCGGGAAACCAACCCGACGAGCCCGC